>CAZDNY010000080.1:0-9843 GCA_964506885.1 uncultured Hyphomicrobiaceae bacterium
CACCGCCAGCCCGCGCGCGCGCGAACGCGCCAGGATCTCCGTCGTGCCGAGCGTGCCCGCCGCAACGACGGCGATCGGCGCCGTCAGGCTGTATTCGGGCTCGTCCTCGTCGTCCCACAACGGTTGTTTGCGTTTCTCCGGCGCAATGTCTCGACGACGGTAGTGCACGGTCCATGCCCCGTCGGGTGCCATCGCAACGGATCGCACGGCGCAACCGGTATAGATCGCAGCGCCATGCCGCGCGGCATCGGCCAGGTACGTCACCGCCACCGTCGATTTCGCACCGACATTGCAGCCCCCGCAACAGTCGCCGCAAAGAGTGCACGCCGGCTGGATGACATTGGCGTAGTTGGCCTGCGCCGCGAACGTGACGTGCAACGGCACGTTGACGACGCTGGTGCCGAGCGCGCTCGCCGATTGGGCCAGTGCATCGAGCTTGGCGAGATTCGTTGGCTCGGGATAAGGCGCGGGCCTCAACACGGAGCGCGCCCGCGCATAGCCTTCGGCGATGAGGCCGTCGCAGCGCACCTCCTCCGGCCAGACAGGATCATCGAAAATGCGTGAATCGGGCTTCAGGCACACGTTGGCATTGATCAGAGATGTTCCGCCAAGTCCGCAGCCGACCAGCACGTCGACGTCGTCATTGATGCGGTAGTCGAACAGGGCCTCATCCGAGCCGCGCGTGAACCGCGCCGCGCTGACGCGGAAACTGCCTGCAAGCTCGCTCAAGCTGCGCGGAAACTCCCCGACCTGCCACTCGCGCCCGCGCTCCAGCACAGCGACCTTGAGGCCCGCGCGCGCAAGCCGGCATGCGGCAACGCCGCCGCCATAGCCCGAGCCGACGACAATGGCATCGTAGCCGCGCGTTACAGAGCCGATAGGTCTGGAGATCTTGCGAATGTTCAGCTCCTTGGATTGCCCGTGCCAGTGCCCTGTCGCTTCTCCCCTGCCGGTTTTCAGTGCGCTGTCTGAGCCGGCAATTGGAGCGCGCGCACACGTTTCGTGGCAGCACACGTCATCGGCTCCCGTCTCCTTCGCGCTTTCTGGGAATGTTGCGGACCTCGTGCACCTTGATGACGATCGGCCCTTCGATGAGGCGCGGTTCGATCGGCACCCGAGGTTCCACGCGCGGCTTGCCCGGGCCGGGGTTTTCCACCTCCACCCAGCCCGACATCGACCAGCGCGTTCTCAGGCGCGGCGGGGTATCGATCCCGATCGGATAGACCACGAGGCGGTCGGGTTCGAACTTCAGGCGTAGGAAGTTGCGGAAGTTCGGACTGCGCTGCGCCGAGAACGCCCAGTCGTCATTGACGCCGGCCAGGATGTAGCCGGCCGCCAGATAGATGCCGAAGATGACGCCGGCGATCAGTCCGCCGATCAGGATCATCTCGAAGGGTAAGATGATCTGCTCCCAAAAGAAGGTCGGCAGGCCCAGATAGATGCCGTCGTTTTCCGGACACGACTTCGACCCGAACAGCCAGCTCTCCTGGTTATAGGCGCAATTGAAGATCCACTTCGCATGGAGATGTCGGTTCTCGTAGACGAAATAGCCAAACAGCATCAGCATCGCCACGGCATGGGCGAGGAAATGCGCTGTTCCCGTCAGCCCGCGCACGATACGCCCGATAAGGCCCGGCAGCCGGGAATCCGCGATCAGCCACAACGCAACGAACAGCCCCGCGACGATGAATGCCGTCGCCGGACTGCCGGCAAGCCCCGCAAGCAGCAGATAGAAGGTTCGGATCGCAAGCGGCCAAAGCTCCGCCCACCAGTCGAGGTTGGCCATCGTCAGATCGCGCTCGCGCATCTTCGCGCGAAACAGTGCCGATTCCGCCATGATCCAGTAGCGCACCGGTGCTGCTCCGGTGAGCGCGTCATCAGTCCCCTCGCTCACGACCGAGCGCGCCCGCGTCCTTTGCTCCTGCAGATCGCGTGTGCTCTTCGCCAGCGATCCCGCCGAGCGGCTCTGATAGCTTTCCATGTCGGAGGCGCGCGGCTGCGCGAGGTCCAAAAGCTTGCGCTTCCATTCCAGATAGCAGTGCTTGGACTTCCACGCCCCGGGGCTGAGATCGCGGTCCTCACGGTTGGCGACGGCCTCATCGGAAATATCGCAGACGAACCAGCGCTGCTCCTGGTCGCGGTATTCCTTGACCAGGCGCTCCAGCGCGACGCCCTTTTCGCGCAAGTGCAGCGGCCGCTCGACGTCAACGGCGGAGACGGCCCATGTCACGAGCCAGTAGATGGCGCCCATGGAGAGCGCGAACGACAGGTTGCGAAGCGGGAACAGCACATTCGAAAGCGCCATGCGGATGGATTGCAGGCGTGTCGGATAGGTCGCTCGCTGGCTGGTCGGTTCGCTTTGCGTGACGGTATCGTTGTCGCCCGCGACGGGCTTTTGCCGCCGGTCCAGTCGGAAGCTCAGCTTCTCGCCGACCCAGTCCATCTTGATCTCGTTGTCGAGGTGATGGGAGCCATGGATGTAGGCGCCGCCGCCCCCGGCAATGAACAGGTTGAAGTTGCCGAGCCTGTCGTTCTCGTTATAGCGGCTGTAGTGATGCGTATCGCCCGACAGGATCGAGCAGAGCTTGGCGCCGCGCTTCAACGGTGGATCGATCAATTCGCGCAGGCTCTGGCGCGTGCGCATCTCTGCCGGCGTGCCGACTCGCAGCCATGTTGGCTGCGCCGTCAGCAACACGAATTTGTCGTTCGGCCCCATCTGCGCCGCCACGTTCTGGAAGTACCGGAGTTGTCCGGCGTCCAGACTCTGGCTGAGCTGGATATCGGCGGCCCAGACCCACCAGTTGTGAGGCAGCTTCAGCGCGAAGTAGCTGCGGCGCTGGCGCGCTTTCCAGGCGCCGATCGAATTGCAGGCGGCGTCCGATGGATCCATCCGGGCGCGGCAGAACAGATCGTCGAATGAGGCGAGCCCGTCGTACCAGTCATGATTGCCAGGGATCGCATAGACATCGCGCTCCTGGTCCGGCGGGCAAGGTGCGCCGCCGCTGGGACCGGGCGGCGGCAACGCCAGCCCGTACGGCAGTTGGAGGCGCTCTGCGTAGGCCTCGCGGCTCGGCCAGGGATAGACTTGGTCGCCGCCCAGGATGAGCACGCGCCCGTGCGTCAGGACCTCGTGACGCGCCAGGTGGCGAACCGGCCGCAACTTCGGGTTCGAGGGAGTTTGCGTGCCTCTGAGAGCATCGGCCGCCAGGAGATAGGCAACAGAATAGGTGGAACTGAAGCCATCACCCAGATCGCAGACGTAATCGACCCAGAACGGTTCGCCGTCGCCGCATTCCTTCGAATAGTCGTGGACCGGCTTGTCGGCTTGATCCGCGCCGCTGGCCGCAGGATCGCTCAGCTGCTGGATGACGCGCTGATCGGCATATTGGCCGAAAATGCCGGCCACCATGTGATGAAACAGCGCGCGAAGCAGAAGCGCTGGCTTGAACCAGACCACCATGCGCGGCAGGCGGGACCAGTCGACGTTACCAGCCATGACCAACCATGCCACCCCCCGGCGCGACGCAGGACAATCAGCGGGCGAAACCCGAAAACACGCAACTCATGGGCATGCCTTCTCCGTGAGACACGACATGCCGCCGAAATAAGCCGACCAATTCTATTGATCGTACTTATGAGGTTTGCCCGGCACAACTACACCACGGATCAATGCCGGCGAGGCATGGCGCGCGTGACACGCTCCTCGCTTGCCGGGGCGCAACAGGCTGCAAGAGCCGCTTTCGGGGGCCTCGGACGGTGCTGGGGTCGTGCGGCGGCAACCGTCGGGTCAGGATCGCAGCTGTTCTAGAAGGACGGCAGCTTGAAGTTCACGCCGACCTTCACAGAGTGCAGCGTGTTTTCGAAGCGATAGATGTCGCCGTCCGGGCTGCGTGCCGTCGTCGAGCCGAAATCCATGTAGAGATATTCGAGCTTGGCCGAGACGGATTGGCTGATCGCATATTCCAAGCCGCCGCCGATCGCCCAGCCCGTTTCCGTGCTGCTTTTGTTGACAAGGCTGCCCTGGTAGATCTCGAATTGCTGGCGGAAGGGGTGAAAGTCGATGTCGGCAGCGCGCTGGTCGAGCTTGGCAAACGCCACACCACCCTTTGCGTAGAGCATGAGTTCATCGAAAGCATACCCCAGGCGCGCAGACAGCAACGCCATCCAGTCATAATTGACCGAGGCGATGTCGCGATCGTCGAAGGGTCTGTAGAGCGTCTCCGTCGCGCCGATGTCGGTCCAGCTGACGTCACCCTCCAGGCCGACAACGATGCGGTCGCGCTGCCAGTTGACGCCGACCTGCAGACCCGCGAAGACACCGTCCGCCGAAAGATCGAATGGATTGTTGCAGTAGTTGCCTGTCAGGGCAGGTCCGCAGGAAAACGCACCGTAGGGCGGATTCGTAATGATGGTTCCCCCATCGCCGATCGTGCTGTCGCTCCAGCCGTATCCGACGTGCAGGCCCGCGTAGGTCCCCGCAAAGCGCGCGCGCTCTCCCGCCTGTGCTGCAGACACAAGACTCAGCAGAAAGAAGGTGCCGACAATAAACGGCAGCATCGTGCCGCGGAAATCCCTCACTCGATTCATGACTGCCCCGCAAAATCAACCGAACGAATGGGAGACTAGGTAGGTCTGCACCGCACGTCGGAGCAAGCTGCGTCTACGCGAAAGCGAAGTCATCTGTGGAAACGTGGTGTATCCGCAACCCGACAGTAATCGGAGCACCAATTCCCGGTTGCGGCATTGGCTCTGACCACCCTCTGCGAATTGCGCTCCATCAATGTCGCGGTGCGAGTGTCGTGATCTTCACCAAGCCATGCATGCCATTACCCGCCTGGTTGTCAGCTTCTTGCTTCTGATCGTCGTGTCCGCTCATGTCCACGCGCAGACGGGCGACGTCTCGCTGCCTGCGGCCGAACCTCAGAAGACGGTCGAGGTCTACCTGTTCTGGTCACCCACCTGCCCCCATTGCGCACGCGCCCGTCGATTTCTTGAAAGGACCATCCCCGCCATTCCGGGGGCTCGTCTTCATGCCTACGAACTCAATGGTGACGCGCACACGGAACAAGCTTTCGTCGCGCTTTCGCTGCGCTACAAGAACGACCCGCCGGCCATACCACTCGTCGTCATCGCGGACGAGGCTTTCGTCGGCTATGCGGACGACGAAACGACCGGACGTGAGATGGAAAGGCGCATCCGCCAATGCCTGATGGAGCCGTGCAGGGATCCCGTTCCCGAACTCCTCGCCCAGGCGACAGGCAAGCACCGTGGCGACCTCCAGCAGCACTCCTCATCCGATGCGCGGCTCGTCCGTCCCGCGATGCCGGAAGAGATCTACGTTCCCGGATGGGGCAGCATCGAAACGAAGACCTTGTCGCTGCCGGTGCTGACGCTTGTCCTTGGCGCTGTCGACGGCTTCAATCCCTGTGCGATGTGGGTTCTTGTCTTCCTGATCGGTCTGTTGCTGGGCCTCAAGGATCGCGCGCGGATGTGGGCGTATGGAGGTGCTTTCCTGCTCACCTCCGGAGCCGTCTACCTTGCGTTCATGGCGGCCTGGCTCAATGTCTTTCTGCTGATTGGTTCGCTGCACTGGATCCGCTGGGGTGTGGGCGCCTTTGCCGTGATCGCAGGCGGCTATTATCTGCGCGAGTTCGTGCGTAACCCCGAAGCCGTCTGCAAGGTCGCAAGCCCCGGTGAAAAGCAGCACATCATGGACAGGTTGCGCGCCACGGTGACCGAGCGGTCCTTCGTGCTGGCGATCATCGGTATCATGGCGTTGGCCATCGCCGTCAACATGATCGAGCTTCTGTGTTCCGCGGGCATCCCCGCCGTCTATACCCAGGTCCTGGCGCTGAGTGATTTGTCCGCCTCGGCCTATTTTGGCTACCTGGCGCTTTACATCGCAGTTTTCATGCTCGACGACGCACTGATCTTCGTTGCCGCGATGTTGACGTTGAAGACGACCGGGCTCGCCGGTTCCTATGCGCGGTGGTCGCATCTGATCGGCGGTCTGGTCCTTCTCGTCGTCGGGGCGCTGCTGATCTTCCGCCCGCAGTGGCTCGCCATTGCCTGACACGACGCGTCACGGCAAGCGCCCACAAGAAAACGCCGGCGATATCGCCGGCGTTTGTTTCTTGAAATCGTGTGCGCTGAGGGAGCGCCCAGCATTAGCTGAGTTCGTGCACCTTGAACATCAGCCCGCCCTTCGGCGTCAGCGTCACGGTCGCGTTGATGCCGGCCGGGTTGGGGCCGACGTACTCGGGCCGGAACCGGCGCAGCAACAGGGCCAGAGCCAGGGTGTTCTCAACCTGGCTCATCGCGCCACCGATGCACGAACGCTTGCCTGCGCCGAACGGGATGTAGGAGTACTTCACCTGCCGCTTGGCCGACTTGTCCATCCAGCGCTCCGGGCGGAACTCTTCCGGCTCGTCCCAGAAGCGCGGGTTGTGGTGCGCGGAATAGCCGAACAGAACGATGCGATCGCCCGCCTTGATCTTGTGGCCGCCGATCTCGTCGTCGTTGGCGGCAACGCGAATAAGGCCCCACACCGGCGGATAGAGCCGCATCGTTTCCTGGATCACGGAACGCGTGTAGATGAGCGCCGTGTAGTCCGCCGCCGTCGGCTCGCGGTCTCCCAGCACGTCTTCGCTTTCCTTGATGACGCGCGCTGCGGCTTCCGGGTGATTGGACAGCAGGTAGAGCGCCCAGGCGAGCGTCAATGCGGTCGTCTCAGTGCCCGCCCACAGGTACTGCTTGATCTCGTCGATCGCCTGCTGCCGGTCGAACTCGGGAATATCGGGATCGGCAACGCAATCCTCGATCAGCTTCAGAAGCGTCTTCTCGCGGTGATCGCGCGACGGAGCGGCAATGACGGCGGGCGGCACGTCGGCCCACGCCTGCATCGCCTTGGCAGCATCGAACTCGCTGACCTCGTAGGCGTCGCCCGACTTCTTCTTCTCGCGGATGCCCTTGTGCTCCTGCACGTTGGTGTAGGTCTTCACGTACTTGAAGACGACGTGCGGGTTGAACGGCATATCGCGATCGAACAGCGCCTTGCAGATCATGTCGGCAGCCAGCGTCCAGGTCTGCTCGACCATCTCGAAGCTCTCGCCCGACTTGGCGTATTTCCCCCACTGCTCCATCTTCTGCTTGATGGCGGCGGTGAAGAACGGGATGTAGTCGGCGAATGCATCGGGGTGGAACGCGGGCTGCTGCGGCATCCGGATTTTCTGCCACAGCGCGCCGTCGTTGGTGATCATCGACTTGCCGAAGATCGGCTTGAGACCATCGAAATACTTGATGTAGTTGTCGGCCTTCGACACCAGAACATGCTTGAACAGCTCCGGCTCGGTGATCAGCACGACGCGCTCGGAACCCATGTTGACGGGAATGACCGGCCCATAGCGTTCCGCCATCTTCAACATGATGGCCATCGGGTTGTCGGTGTTGCCCTTCAACAGCGGCGTCAGCTTGAACCAGACGCTCTCTTCTTCGCCAAGCAGCTGGGCATGGGTATCGACGGCGTTCATTTGCATTGCCTCCAAGTCACACGCGGGCGGCATCCGGCCTGCGCGTCATTCCGGACGAAATCACCTTCTCCTCAGGTCCCTCATTTCCCTGGACCCCGGGTCGAGGCGCGCCTCCCTTGGGCATGCCCTCGCGTGACCACTCTTTGTGGTGGCTCGCGCGATAGCACGGCGCGCCAGTCTCGGATGTTTCCTCGGGAACAGCCGTGCAATTTCGGCTCCCCTAGCCCCTAAATCGCGCGGAGTCCACGTAACCGGTCAAGTGAAGGCAACTTTTGTGCCCGGCTTGGGCGCAAAGGCCACGTTCGTCCATCTCCGGGTGTAGCTTTGCATTGCGGGGCTGGCGACCGCCACGCCGCCGACTGGTTAACCTGTTGATACGACCGGGCCAAGCTGACGCATGCAACGTGATCAGGCTCAAAAACATGAACCAGAACGGCACATTAGTCCCGGTTTGACGTGCCCCGACGGCGGCATCTGCAACATGGGCCGCCTGTCGCTCAAGGTTTCAGTGGCGGGCTGAAGAGGGGGGCTGGTGTGTCCGTAGGCGGCGCAGTCTCGAGGTCTTCGTCGCGCACGCGCACCGCACCCGAGGCAACGAGCCGCAGGGCATGCGGGTAGAGCCGGTGCTCGGCTTCCAGCACCCGCGCCGCCAGGGTATCGGGCGTGTCCCCCGGCAGAACCGCAACAGCGGCCTGCGCCACGATCGGACCGGTATCCATCTCCAGGCGCACGAAGTGCACCGTGCAGCCGTGGATCCGCACCCCCTCGCGCAGCGCGCGTGCATGCGTATCCAGGCCAGGAAACGATGGCAGCAGCGAGGGGTGGATATTGAGCTGCCTGTTCTTCCAGCGGTCGACGAAGCCTCCGGTCAGCATCCGCATGAAGCCGGCATTGCAGATCAACTCGACACCGGCATCGAGCAGCGCCTGATGCAGCTTGGCCTCGAACGCCATCCGAGTTGCGAAATCCTTGTGATCGATGGCGACCGTCGGGATGCCAGCTTCGCGCGCCTTGGCAAGGCCGCCGGCATTGGGCCGGTTGGAGATCACGGCCACGATCTCGGCGGGAAAATCGGGCGCCTTTGCCGCCTCGATCAGCGACATCATGTTGGAGCCGCGCCCCGATATGAGAATGCCGACGCGCATCTTCGCCATGTCTGAGCCGCCCCCTGCCGTCGTGTCCAATACCTGTCGCCGAGGTACTGGCGCCGCTTCGCAATCTCGATACGCGGGCAGCGCACACCGTCTTAACTCAGCGCGAGCTCTCCCGCATAGTGCACCGCCCACGCCTCGCCCTTGCCTTTGGCGTCGGACTTCTCACCCGTCGGCGCGATGATCTCGCCCACCATGACGGGAGCTTCTCCGGCGTCTTTGAGGGCCGCGGCGACATCGTCCGCACGCGCCGCCTCGACGATCACGACCATGCCGATGCCGCAGTTGAAAGTGCGCAGCATTTCCGCTGCGTCGAGCCGTCCGGCCCGCGCCAGCCAACCGAAAACGGCAGGAACCGGGATTTTGTCGAGGTCGATGCGTGCCGCCACGCTATCGGGAAGCACCCGCGGAATGTTCTCCGACAGGCCGCCGCCGGTGATGTGTGACAGCGCCTTGATGGCGCCCGCTGGCCCGCCTCCCCCCGTGGCCTTCAGCGCGGCCAGCAGCGGTTTCACATAGATCCGCGTCGGCGCCAGAAGCGCGCCGGCCATCGTCGTGCCCGGCGCGAACGGCGCGTCATCCAACCACGAGAGCCCCGTTTCTTTGACCAGTCGGCGCACTAGCGAGTAGCCGTTCGAATGCACGCCCGACGAAGGCAGCCCGATCAGCACATCGCCGATCGCGATATCGCCGCGCGGCAGAAGCGCTCCGCGCTCAGCGGCGCCGACTGCAAAGCCGGCCAGATCGTAGTCGCCGGCTTGGTACATGCCGGGCATTTCCGCCGTCTCGCCGCCGATCAGCGCCGCACCCGCCATCCGGCAACCCTCGGCGATGCCTTTGATGACCGCCTCCGCGACCCCGAGTTCGAGCTTGCCGCAGGCGAAATAATCCAAGAAAAACAACGGCTCGGCCGCCTGCACGACAAGGTCGTTGACGCACATGGCGACGAGATCGATGCCGATCGTGTCGTGCTGGCCTGTGTCGATGGCGATTTTGAGCTTGGTGCCCACGCCATCGTTGGCGGCCACCAGGATGGGATCCTTGAAGCCGGCGCGCTTGAGATCGAAAAGCCCGCCGAAGCCGCCCAGGTCCACGTCGGCCCCCGGCCGCCGGGTCGCCTTGACCAGCGGTTTGATGGCTTTGACGAGCGCATTGCCCGTGTC
>CAZDNY010000081.1:0-9726 GCA_964506885.1 uncultured Hyphomicrobiaceae bacterium
AGATCCTCCACAGCCTCCTCCAGCAGCCTCCTGTGACGGTCCTGGGTGAGGAAAGGGGCATCTCCGGGCGCAATCTTCTCGATGGCGATTGCCGCCAGCCGCTCCTGCAGGAGATCCAGCCCCGCACCGGTCATCACTGAAATCGCAATCATGTCGTCGGGCAGGACCGGCTGCTCTCCGTCCGGAGCGAGGTCCGTCTTGTTCACGACCAGGAGAATCCGGTCCGCCATCTCGCGCAGCTCTTTCGGCAACGAAGGCTCCGGCGCGTGAATATCGGTCAGCCAGATGACGAGGTCCGCATCGCTGGCCCGCGCCACTGAGCGGCGGATCCCCTCCTGCTCCACCTTGGCGTCGGTCTGGCGGATGCCCGCAGTATCCGAGACCACGACCGGCAGTCCCGCCAGGTCGAGACGCACCTCGATCACGTCGCGGGTCGTGCCGGCCTCCTCCGAGACGATCGCCGCGTCGCGTCGCGCCAGCGCATTGAGCAGGCTCGACTTGCCGACGTTGGGAGGGCCGGCGAGCACCACCTGGAAGCCGGCGCGCAGGATCTCGCCGCGATGATGATCCGCAAGATGGCGGCTGATCCGCTTCGCCAGATCGACGATGATGGTCCGCCCCTGGGCGAAAGCGTCGCGGGCGACATCCGCTTCGTCGGTGAAGTCGATGGCCGCCTCCACCAGGGCTGCCGCCTCGATGAGCGACGTCCGCCAACTCTCGTAGAGTTCCGATAGTACGCCCTGCGACTGCCGCAGCGCCTGGCGCCGCTGCCCCTCGGTCTCCGCATCGATGAGATCGGCAAGACCCTCCGCCTCGACCAGATCGATCTTGCCGTTGTCGAAGGCGCGGCGCGCGAACTCGCCGGGCTCCGCCGGACGGCATCCTGGAAGCAGCGCCAGCGCCGCCAGCACGGCACGCACCACGGCAATGGAGCCATGCAGGTGGAGCTCCGCGACATCCTCCCCGGTAAAGCTCTTGGGCCCGGGAAACCAGATCACGACCCCCCGGTCGAGCAGCTCGCCTGTGGTCGGGTGTACGATCTTGCGGCCGCCGGCGATCCGGGGTTTGGGCCGTTTCGGCGCCATCACGTTGAGCACCATGCCCGCGCCCGGACCCGACACGCGGATCACCGCCACGCCGGCCCGGCCGGGTGCCGACGACAGCGCGAAGATGGTGGCCGGGTCGTTGCTGGAAGTCATGCCGTAAGGTGTCCTGGCACCGCCGGACGCTGAACCCGGCCATCAATGCGAAAGCCCCGCAGATCCGATCCGCGGGGCTTTGACTGTAGCGCCGATGTCGGCCGTTGGCATCCGCCTCAGGTGTTCATCGAGGAGAAGAAGTCCGAGTTGGTCTTGGTCGACTTTAGTTTGTCGATCAGGAACTCGATCGCATCCATGGTGCCCATCGGGTTGAGGATACGCCGCAACACGTAGACCTTCTTGAGCTGGTCCCTCGGCACCAGCAGGTCCTCCTTGCGGGTACCGGAGCGGGCCACATCGATCGCCGGGAAGACGCGCTTGTCGGAGACCTTGCGGTCCAGGATGATTTCCGAGTTACCGGTACCCTTGAACTCTTCGAAGATGACCTCGTCCATGCGGCTGCCGGTGTCGATGAGCGCGGTCGCGATGATGGTCAAAGACCCGCCCTCCTCGATATTGCGCGCCGCACCGAAGAACCGTTTGGGCCGCTGCAGCGCGTTGGAGTCGACACCACCCGTCAGCACCTTGCCCGAGGACGGCACCACGGTGTTGTAGGCACGGCCCAGACGCGTGATCGAGTCGAGCAGGATGACCACATCGCGCTTGTGCTCGACCAGCCGCTTGGCCTTCTCGATCACCATTTCGGAGACTTGCACGTGCCGCGAGGGCGGCTCGTCGAACGTCGAGGAAATGACCTCGCCGTTGACCGAGCGCTGCATGTCGGTGACTTCTTCCGGCCGCTCGTCGATCAGCAGGACGATCAGGAAGCACTCCGGATGGTTGGTGGAAATCGCGTGCGCGATGTTCTGCAACAGCACGGTCTTACCGGTGCGCGGCGGCGCCACGATCAATCCGCGCTGGCCTTTTCCCAGCGGCGCGACGATGTCGATGACGCGGGCCGAAAGATCCTTGATGGTCGGATCCTCGATCTCCATCTTGAGCCAGCTCGTCGGGTAGAGGGGCGTCAGGTTGTCGAAGTGGACCTTGTGCTTGGTCGCCTCGGGGTCCTCGAAGTTGATCTTGGACACCTTGAGCAGGGCGAAGTAGCGCTCCCCCTCCTTCGGCGATCGGATATGACCCTCGACCGTATCACCGGTGCGCAGCGCAAAGCGGCGGATCTGGGAGGGCGAAACGTAGATGTCGTCGGGACCGGCGAGATAATTGGCGTCGGGCGAACGCAGGAAGCCGAAACCGTCCTGCAGCACCTCGATGACGCCCGTACCGACGATTTCGACGTCCTGGGTCGCGAGCTGCTTGAGCGTCGCGAACATCAATTCCTGCTTGCGCATGGTCGACGCGTTCTCGACGCCAACCTCTTCGGCAAACTCCAGCAATTCTGTCGGGGACTTTCTCTTTAGGTCCTCGAGCTTGACTTCTTTCATGGCGGAACTCCGCGGGACGGCAGCGGCACAGGTTTGAGGTGGGAAAGAGGTTGGGCCGGGCCGGTCGTGTGTGGGTGGGATTGGGGATCAAATGGGCGCGGATCGAATGCCACGCATCCCGCTCCGCCGGGCTACCTCTTCGAGCGCGGGCGGAACTCATGGGCCGGAGAGGCCCCGAGTCACGATGGGATAAGCATGTCTATAGCAGACGGTTCCCGCCTGCGGAAGTCACTTACCGTTACGCGATCCGTCAAAATTTGCACGAGCGTGCCCGGGGGCCCGGACCAGCCCGCCACGGCTTCAGAACGGCTTGACGATGACCAGGATGACGATGCCGATCATCAACAGCGTCGGCACCTCGTTGACGATCCGCCAGTGCCTGGGCGGCTTGGTGTTGCGGTCCTCGCCAAACGCCCGGACGGCCGCGGAAAAATATCCGTGCACGCCCGAAAGGGCCAGCGCCAGCGCCAGCTTCGCGTGGAACCATCCGTCGCTGAAGAACCCGGCCTTCCAGGCAAGCCACAGTCCTAGAACCCAGGACACGATCATCGCCGGATTGATGATGATCTGCAGCAGCCGGCGCTCCATCACCTTGAAGGTTTCCGACTGCTTGGAGCCGGGCTCCGCGTCGCAGTGGTAGATGAACAGCCGTGGCAGATACAACATGCCCGCCATCCAGGAGATGATGGCAATGACATGCACGGCCTTGACCCACGGATAAGCCGCCTCTCCCAGCACCACCATCACGGCCGCGGTTGCTGCAACGGTGACGCCGAGCGCCACCGCCGCCCGCTTGGCCGGCGAGGCCGAGCCGCCTGAGGCCTGACCAGTATCGGCCGGTGTCTGTGAAGATGAGTCGCTCATGGCTGAGGTTTAGTCAGCGGCTAGGGCTGCGGTCAACGCCCAAACCGCCTGCTCCATTCACGCAAAACTCACCACACCCGCATATGGCATGCCGAACCATTGTCTGAGTTCTGAATATTTTCACTATCGCTGCAACAGAATTTGGCCAGCGCGCAAACTGCACTCGGTAAAGCTCCGATGAAAATCGCAAAGATTCTGCTTCCGGTCCTCATTATCGGATTCTTCGTAATCAACGTCCTCACACCCGACACGCTACAACGTCATTGGTTCTCGCTGCACACCAATGCGTTGGCGAAGACGTCGGAAGTCAAATGGGCGATGTGGCGGTGCGGTTATCGAGAAGCTCATCCCAAGAGCATCAACATGCTTTTCGACGTGCCCAAACAGCCCGACCGCAATGCCTCCAGCGAGGAACGCGCCAGGCACCGCGAGGCGCTCAACACGCATTTCGATGACTTCCGTGCGACCTTCAAGAAAGAGATGGAGCCGATGAATCAAGCGATCGCCTGCATGGAAGGACTGGGCTTCATCAACACGCATATCGCCGTCGCTCGCGGCCTGATCGACGAGGCCGAATACCACAAGCCGGTCCTACACTAGCGCATGCCGTGGCGGCACAACACTTCGCAAGACTGTCCATATCGATGGGTCGGATCTGACGCGCGGGGCCCCGCGACAGGCGCGGCGCGATCATGCCGTAAAGCGGTTGCACGATCTTGTTGTAATTCCACTTGAAGACGCTTCCGAGATCACGGCGATTGCCGGCGCTGACGTTCTCACGCGGGAATTTGTCGAAGGGAATCTCGATACCAAGAAACTGAGAAAGCTTCTCGATCGCATCAGGTTCGTCGACGCGCAGCACAAGCAGTTGATCGCTGGCTCCATGCTCCGCAAAGAAGTCCTGCACCTCGCGCACATGCTGCTCGTAGTAGGCTTTGTGCTCCGCGTCGAAACCGTGCGGATAGTAGCGGCCAAAAACCCACTTGTTTCTGTTCAGGATGGGGTGCGCATAGCGGTTGTGCCGCTTCAGGCTCTGAAACCACGTTTCCGCATCCTTGCGCACGGTCAGGATGAAACGCGCCTTCTTGCCGTATTTGGCAAACGCGACCTTGTACATAAGGGGTGTCGGCCAGCCGCAGTGGAAGTCGGCGCTGTCGTAATAGTCCAGCACGCCGCGATAATCGCGCTTGCGCAGAAACTGACGCCGCAGTGGGAGATTGGTACCGCGCGCATTGACCCCGCTTCGCTGCAGCAATCGCAGTGTGCTGGTCAGCCCCGTCTTCTGCAGCCCGACCCCGAAAACCTTGAAGTCCAAGTCTCTGCCCGGCGCCATCAGCCCACCTCCGGGAAACCGTTAAAGTCCAAACTATATATGACCAGACGAGCCAGAGAAAGATGATGATCGTCAAGCTATGTCTATGAGTTATCCACCAGCGCCCCCCTTCCCCCGCCGGGCCAGCGCCTCTCTATCTGAAAACAGCGGCAGCGGATCCAAGTTGCCTTGGACGTCGACATCGAGCTCCGACAGATCGCGCAACTGCCCGGTTGAACGAACCCCGACGAGGTCACTGGGCGCATCAAGGACGAAAGAATGCGTCGCTTAACCGGGGCTCAATCCCGGTACGGCAGAATGCCGGCATATGACCGGCAATCAGTGTCGAAAGTCTCGTGGAAGCGATCACACCAAACCATCTCGCCGCCTTGGTGTTGGGCGGCTACCTTGTCGCCATGTTCGCGATGCACCTCGTCTTGAAGGTCGAGAAGCGCGTCGGCGGCTCAGGCAAATTCACGGGATATCTGGCGCTGGCCCTGTTCTTCGGCACGCTGGCATTCTTCTACTTCGACGGCGTCATGACGTCGGATCGCGCCGCCCAGATCATCCGCCAGCAACTGCGCTTGCCGGACGATGTCGCCTTGAGCAGCATCCAGGGTGGAAACAAGGTACCTGTCTGCTTCAGGACGTCGGTGAAATACCGGACCTCGGCCAAGTTCTCCGACGTTCAATTCAACGACTATCTGGCGTCCCTGGAAAATCATGGCCTTTGGCGGCCGCAGCCTCCGGCCCATTACGACGTGGAACACAATACATTCCGGTTCGCTGAGGATGCGCTGCAGTGGCGCGAACTGCCGGTGCCCGGTTTCATCGGCAAACAGCAGCTCGTCTGGAGGATCGCCAACGCCGACGTCCGCCGCGGCTGGTCGCTCTGCTACGACCTCATCCGCGCCACGCGGGCATCACCCCCTGCAGTAGAGCATTTCACCGTCACCGCCTGCGATGCGCGCACGCGCAAGGCCATATCGCCCGGCGGCGGGCGCGTGGCCGCGGCCCTCGACTTCGACAAGCGGCGCCTGAACATCGCCATGCACTTCGACAGCAAGGCGCACTATTGCAGGCACCGCGTCACCGACGCCGTCAATCGGCTGCTTGGCTCATCACCGCGGCCCTCGAGCGACTAGCCACCAGCCCTGACCCGCTCCACCAGCCGTGCCACGTTCTCCGGCGGGGTCGGCGGGGTAATGCCATGGCCGAGATTGAAGATGTGCCGCCGCCCCTTCATCGCCGCCAGGATTTCATCGACACGCCGGTCGAGCGCCTCCCCGCCTGATACCAGCAGCAGCGGATCGAGATTGCCCTGGACAACCACATCGAGCTCCGCCAGCTCCCGCATCGCGCACAGCGGCATCGCCGTATCGCAACTGACGCCATCAACCCCCGTCGCAGTCACGAACTCGGCCGTCGACGCGCCTGCCCCGCGCGGAAAGCCGATGATCGGAACGCCAGGATGACGCGCCTTCAACGCCGCCACCATGGACCGAGTCGGGTCGATCACCCAACGGGCAAATTCATTGTCCGGCAGAGACCCCGCCCAACTGTCGAAAATCTGTAAAACATCAGCGCCGGCCTTGACCTGACCGGACAGATACTCGACCGAGGTTTCGACCAGGATATCGATCAGCTTCTGGAAGCCGTCCGGGTCGCGATAGGCCCACGAGCGCGCATCCGCCTGGTCGGGCGAGCCCCGGCCACCCACCATGTAGGTCGCCACCGTCCACGGTGCGCCACAAAACCCGATCAGCGCCGTCTCGGCCGGCAGATCCTGCCTGAGCCTTGCCACGGTCTCGCAGATAAGCCCGTATTTTTCTCCCGTCGCGTTGACGTCGAGACGCTTCAACCCGGCCTGGTCGGTGATCGGATCGAGCCGCGGACCTTCCCCGGTCTCGAACCGCACATCCTGGCCGAGCGCATCCGGTACGATCAGAATATCGGCAAAAAGAATTGCTGCATCAAAGCCGTATCGCCGGATCGGCTGCAGCGTCACCTCCGCGGCCAGCTTCGGATTGTAGCAAAGCTTCAAAAAGCTTCCCGCCTCCTCGCGTGTCGCCCGGTATTCCGACAGATAACGGCCAGCCTGCCGCATCAGCCAGATCGGCGGCGGCGAAATTGCTTGCCCTTCGAACGGTGCCAGGAAACGTCGGTGCGTTGAGGTCGGAGCGCGTGCGTCAGTCACCATGTACACTTCAATCTTATTGAATCTTCTTCTTCTTTTTTCTTTTTCTCTTAGGGGCGGGGATCCCGGAGATACAACACCTGTCCCCAGCTTGTCCGCAGCTTCTTTGGCCGGGTCGGCCAAGTCTACGAGATCTTGTGGCCGCTAACCGTGCGATCCGCAAGGCGCGAATTCCCGGAAGCATATAAGGGGCTTGCGCGTCTCGTTGCAGATCCCTGTGCTGTGGGCACCTTGGGGACCGCCATGGACTACGGCCGGGACAGGGAAACGATCCCCAGGGAGGGATGGATCCAAAAAAATCAGTTCGCTATTGCGCAAATGTGGGTATCACCGTGGACAACCCGACAGTTGCAGGGTGCCCCTGTCTCTCGGAGCTCCGCGCCGCTGGATAACCCGTCCACTTTTCCACATACCGCCCAAAGGTCATGGTCCAGTCTCCACCCAGCTACTTTCACCTGCATCTCGTCTCCGACTCGACCGGCGAGACCCTGACCACCATCGCCAAGGCGGCAGCGGTCCAGTACGGCGAAATGCGCGCCATCGAGCACGTCTATCCGCTGGTCCGCACGCCGCGCCAGTTGCAGCGCGCGCTGCAGGAGATCGAGCAGACGCCGGGCATCGTGCTGTGCACCATCGTCAACAAGACCCTGGCGGAGGAAATCGAGCGGCGCTGTCGCGAAATTCAGGTGCCCTGCCTGCACGTCCTGCAGCCCATCATGAAGACATTCGAGAACTATCTGGGCGCCGCCAGCACGCCGATGGTCGGTGGCCAGCACGTTCTCGATGCCGATTACTTCAAGCGCATCGAGGCGCTCAATTTCACCATGGCCCATGACGACGGCCGCCTGCCCGACAACATGAACGACGCCGACATCTGTATTCTCGGCATCTCGCGCACATCCAAGACGCCGACCAGCATCTATCTGGCGCAGCGCGGATTCAAGACGACCAACTTGCCTCTGGTCCCACAGATCGAGTTGCCCAAGCGGCTCACCGAACCGCATTCCGCATTTGTCGTCTGCCTGGTGGCTTCCCCGGACCGTATTGCCGAAATCCGCCGCAACCGCGCGATGATGATGGCCGATCGCGACCTCGACACCTATGTCGATCGCAGCCTGATATCAGCGGAAATCACCTACACACGTAAGCTGTCGGCGAAATACGGCTGGCCGGTCATCGACGTCACCCGCCGTTCGGTGGAAGAAACCGCTGCCGCCATCATCAAACTGATGCATGACAAGAAGGCCGGCGCCGAAGAGCTGCGGGAGGTGTGAGCGTGCGCGGGGACGCCAACATCATTCTGGCCTCTGGCAGCCGTGCCCGCCGCGAAATGCTGCATGCGGCCGGCGTGTCCTTCACGGTCGAGCCCGCCGATGTCGATGAGGATGCGATCCGTGCCGCGCTCTATGACGAGAACGGCGACCCAACCGTCGAGCCCGCCGACGTGGCTGAGATCTTAGCGGTGGCCAAGGCCGAATCGGTAAGCCGCCTGCAACCGGATGCCTTCGTTATCGGTGGCGACCAGATTCTGGCGTTCGACGATGATATATTGACCAAACCGAAGACCGAGGCCGCCGCCCGCCTGCAACTGGCGTCGTTTCGCGGCAAGATGCACGCGTTGCACTCCGCCGTAGCGCTCGCACACAACGGTGAGACGCTCTGGTCGATGGTGGATACCGCCGAGATGCACGTGCGCGATTTTTCCGACGCTTTCCTCGATGATTACATGCGCCGCGCCGGTCGCACGGTGCTCGACAGTGTCGGTGCGTACCTGCTGGAAGGACTGGGCATGCAGCTGTTCGAACGCATCGACGGCGACTACTTCACCGTTCTGGGCATGCCGCTCATGCCGCTGCTGGCCGAACTGCGCGCCCGCGGACTTCTCCTCGCCTGACGCTCGAAGGACAACATTGCACCATGCGCAAAGCCTGTGTCATCGGATGGCCCATCACGCATTCGCGCTCGCCGATGATCCATGGATACTGGCTTGCGAAACTCGGGATCGACGGCAGTTATGAGAAGGTCGCCGTCAAGCCGGAAGACGCGCGCGCCTTCCTGAAAGGTCTCGCAAACGAAGGCTACGCCGGCTGCAACGTCACGGTTCCGCTGAAAGAGATCGCCTTCGAAACGGCCGACGAGAAAGAGGAATCCGCCGTTGCGGTTGGTGCCGCCAACACCATCTGGCTCGAAGATGGCACGATCTGCGCGGCAAACACCGACACCTATGGTTTCATGACACATCTCGCGACCTCCGCTCCCGATTGGCAGGACCGTGACAGGCCCGTTCTGGTCCTCGGTGCTGGCGGCGCCGCACGTGCTATCGTCTATGGCTTTCTCCAAGCCGGTGTCACCGATGTGCGCCTCGCCAATCGCACCAAGGCGCGCGCGGAAGCGCTCCGGTACCATTTCGGTCCGCGCGTGAAGGTCATCGATTGGGACAAGCGGTCCGAAGCTGCACGTCAGGTGTGCGTCATCGTCAACACGACCACAATCGGCATGAAGGGCGAAGGCTCGCTGGCGTTGGATTTCGCCGGCGTCGATGAACGCGCGGTCGTCTGCGACATTGTCTATGTGCCGCTTGAAACAGAACTCCTGGCAACGGCACAGGCGCGGGGCCTGAGAACCGTCGATGGGCTCGGCATGCTGCTGCACCAGGCCGTCCCCGGTTTCGAAAAATGGTTCGGCGTGCGCCCCGATGTCACGGTCGAGCTGCGCGCGTTGATCGTTGCCGACCTGGAGGCGGGTGCCTGATGCTCGTGATCGGACTGACGG
>CAZDNY010000082.1:0-9693 GCA_964506885.1 uncultured Hyphomicrobiaceae bacterium
GCCCGAGCCTCCGCCCTTCACGACGCCGATGATGAGGTGCGTGTGCTGCCAGTACTCGAACTGTGACGCGCTCATGTAAAACGGCATGCCGCCGATTTCGCCGAGCTTCACGTCTTGTCCGCCGATGCGGAACTCACCGGCGGGATAGCACATCGGCGCGGAGCCGTCGCAACAGCCGCCCGATTGATGAAAGAGCAGCGGGCCATGAATGCCGGCGAGCTTGTCGATCAGCGCCAGGGCTTCAGGCGTTGCGGTGACGCGTTCGACCATCGGCAAACCCATGCGTTATTTCCAATGTGTGTCGTTGGTGGAAGGGCGCGCGACCAATGCCGCGCGCCCTGTCTCCTGACTTGAAGCCGTTGCGGGATCGCTTCGTCGAGATCAGAAGAAGCCGAGTGCCTTAGGGCTGTAGCTGACCAGCATGTTCTTGGTCTGCTGATAGTGATCGAGCATCATCTTGTGGGTCTCGCGCCCGATGCCGGACTGCTTGTAGCCACCGAACGCAGCATGCGCGGGATAGAGGTGGTAGCAGTTGGTCCAGACGCGGCCGGCCTGGATGGCGCGGCCGAAGCGGTAGGCGCGCGTGCCGTTGCGCGTCCACACGCCAGCGCCGAGGCCGTAGAGCGTGTCGTTGGCTATGGCGAGGGCCTCGTCGTCATCCTTGAACTTGGTGACGGCGAGGACGGGTCCGAAGATCTCCTCCTGGAATACGCGCATCTTGTTGTGGCCTTCCAGAACCGTCGGCTTGACGTAGTAACCTTCGGCCGCCTCTCCATCGATAATGTTGCGGGCGCCGCCGGTCCGCACGTTTGCGCCTTCCTGCCTTCCGATATCGATGTAGGAGAGGATCTTTTCCATCTGATCGTTGGAGGCCTGCGCACCGATCATCGTGGTGGGATCGAGCGGGTGGCCCTGGCGGATTTTCTCGACGCGGGCGATGGCGCGCTCCATGAAGCGGTCGTAGATCGATTCATGCACCAGCGCGCGCGACGGACAGGTGCAGACTTCGCCCTGGTTCAAGGCGAACATGGCGAAGCCTTCCAGAGCCTTGTCGAAGAACTCGTCGTCGGCCAGCGCAACGTCAGCAAAGAAGATGTTGGGTGATTTGCCGCCAAGCTCCAGCGTCACGGGGATGATGTTCTCGGAGGCGTACTGCATGATGAGGCGCCCGGTGGTCGTCTCACCGGTGAAGGCCACTTTGGATATGCGCTTGTTGGTGGCGAGCGGCTTGCCGGCCTCGACACCGAAGCCGTTGACGACGTTGAGGACGCCGGGCGGCAGGATGTCACCGATCAGGTCCATCACGACCATGATGCCCATCGGCGTCTGTTCGGCCGGCTTCAGCACGACGCAGTTGCCTGCCGCAATGGCCGGTGCGAGCTTCCAGGCGGCCATGAGGATCGGGAAGTTCCACGGGATGATCTGGCCGACGACGCCCAGCGGCTCGTGGAAGTGATAAGCGACGGTGTCGTGGTCGATTTCGGAGATGGCGCCTTCCTGGGCACGGATGCACCCGGCGAAATAGCGGAAGTGATCGATCGCCAGCGGGATGTCGGCGGCCATCGTCTCGCGGATCGGCTTGCCGTTGTCGAGGGTCTCGACGGTGGCGACGAGCTTCAGGTTCTGCTCCAGGCGGTCGGCAACCTTCAGCAGTACGGCTGCGCGCTCGGCCGGCGAGGTGCGCGCCCAGGCGTCCTTGGCCTTGTGAGCGGCGTCGAGGGCCAGTTCGATATCTTCTGCGGTCGACCGCGCCACCTCGCAGATCGGCTTTCCGGTGACCGGTGTCAGGTTTGAGAAATATTGCCCTTTGACGGGTGCAACCCATTGACCACCAATGAAATTGTCATAGCGTGGGCGAATGCGGACCTGGCCGCCGAGTTCGGCGAGCGTCTTTTCAATCATGAGCTCCTCCCGGGAGTTGTGGGGCGTTGTTCCGCCAGCCTATGCTCGGCTGGATATAGCACGGGCTATGTTTGTTTGGATACAGGCAAGGCGCCATTGCCAATAGGTGCAAGGGAGCTGCCTCGACGGCAGGGGTGGGCCGGGCACTCCGCATGCCACGCGCCGTGGCTGCGAGTTCGAGACCGAGCCCCGTCTTGAGGCGGGGTGCACACAGAATTTGCGACAGGGCCCTCGTGTTGCGTGGCAGAGGACCATGACGTATGGGGGCGGGTGGTCAGGCTTGCGGCAGCCTTGCCGTGAAAGGCGTCCAGCTGCAGTCGCGCTTGCCGCGACACCGGAGCGATCAACGGTCTTACGCATGACGACAGCGATTCACAGATTCTGCATCGCCCCGATGATGGATTGGACGGACCGGCATTGCCGGATGTTCCACCGTCAACTGACACGTCATGCGCTGCTCTATACGGAGATGGTGACGGCGGAGGCCGTTGTGCATGGCGACCGCGGGCAGCTGCTGGGCTTCGATCCGTGTGAGCATCCTGTCGCATTGCAGCTTGGCGGATCGGATCCGGCAAAGCTCGCGGCCGCAGCGCGGATCGGCGCCGAGACAGGTTATGACGAGATCAACCTCAATGTGGGCTGTCCGTCGGACCGGGTGCAGGAGGGGCGTTTCGGTGCGTGCCTGATGGCCGAACCGAAACTCGTGGGGGATTGCGTTTCGGCGATGCGCGCGGCGGTGCCGGCCGATGTGCCCGTCACTGTGAAATGCCGGATCGGTATCGACGACCAGGATAGCGAGGGCGATTTTCAAACGTTCATCGAGACGGTCGCAACGGCGGGGTGCAGCATCTTTATCGTGCATGCCCGCAAGGCGTGGCTGAAGGGTCTTTCACCCAAAGAGAACCGGGAGGTGCCGCCGCTCGACTACGGGCGCGTTCATCGTCTCAAGGCAAACCGTCCGGATCTGACCATCGTGATCAACGGGGGGATCGAGACGCTCGATGCGGCGGAGGCGCAACTTGCGCATGTCGACGGCGTGATGCTCGGTCGCGCCGCCTACCAGAAGCCCTATCTGCTGGCGGACGTGGATCGACGCTTTTTCGGCGCCGAGGGGCCGGCGGTCACACCGGCCGAAGCGGTGCGCGCGATGCTCCCGTACATATCGGAGCATTTGGCGCGGGGTGGACGCCTGCACAACGTTGCCCGCCATATGCTCGGGCTTTATCACGGACGCCCGCGCGCCCGCGCTTTCCGCCGACACTTGAGTGAATTCGGGATTGGTGCGCACGCCGGGCTCGATGTGCTCTTGGAGGCGCTCGCGATTGCCGAGGGGCGTCCGGTGGCGGGGGGCATCGCTGCCCAGTAGCGGCAGGCTTAGCGGCGTGGTAGCCATCATCAGACCTTCCCAGATGCGTCGGGAGCGCCGCGCCGGCGAGCCGGAGCCAATCCACGCATCTGCTTTGAACCTCACACGAGAGATGCCATGGGCGCCGAGCTAACGATGAGTGCCGGCAATATTGCCGTGCTGGTTACTGCGCTGGTCGCGGCCGGCGCGCTGGTCGGCTTCATGTCGGGGCTGCTCGGCATCGGCGGTGGCGGCATCATGGTGCCAATCCTTTATGAGACGTTCACGGCACTGGGTGTGGATCCTGCGATCCGCATGCACATGGCGCTGGCGACGTCACTGGCCGTCATCGTGCCGACGTCGCTGCGGTCGTTTTCCGCGCACCGGGCAAAGGGCTCGGTCGATCTGGAGATCGTCAAGCGGCTGGCGCCGTGGGTTGTCGCAGGCGTGGTGCTCGGTATCCTGACAGCCGAGAGTGTGTCGAGCACGGTGCTGAAATGGTTCTGGGTCGTGTTCGGCTCGCTGATGGCGGCGAAGATGTGGTTTGGCCGGGACGATTGGCGGCTGGGCGAAGGCATCCCGGCAAGCCGCTGGGTGGAAGTCTATGGCGTGGTCGTGGGCTACGTATCGGTTCTCATCTCGATCGGCGGGGCGGCGTTCATCGTGGCGCTGATGACGCTTTATGGCCGTTCTGTTCTGCAGGCGGTGGGTACATCGTCGGGCTTCGGGCCGCTGATTTCTATTCCCGGCGCCATCGGGTTCATCTGGGCCGGCTGGGGGGTGCCGGGAACGCTGCCGTTTTCGCTGGGATATGTCAGCCTCCTGGGCGCGGCGCTGATCATTCCACTCAGCGTGATGGCCGCGCCGCTGGGGGTCAGGCTGGCGCATGGCATACCGAAACGGCGGCTGGAACAGGCGTTTGCGCTGTTCCTGTGCTTCGTCGTCGCGCGTTTCTTGTCGCTTCTCATCGTGGGCGACTGAAGCGCTTTGCGAACGGCAGGGGCTGGGCTAGACTTTTTCCGATAGGAAACGATCGAGGGCCAACGCTCATGACCGCTTGCGATTTCCGTTCCGCTTTCACCGCTGCGCTCGTTGCTGCGATGATCGGCTTCTCTGCCGGACCAGTGCGTGCGGAGGAGCCCGCCTTGCCGCCTGCGATGGGCGAGGACGAGCCGGCCGTGACGCCGCTGAAGGGCGATGACGGCATCTATCACCAGAAGTGGTTCGTGCAGTCGTTCTTCGACCTGCGTGAGGACTTCGCGGAGGCCAAGGCGCAGGGCAAGCGGCTTGCCATCATCTTCGAGCAGCGCGGCTGCATCTATT
This sequence comes from uncultured Hyphomicrobiaceae bacterium, assembly GCA_964506885.1. Classification (GTDB taxonomy): domain Bacteria; phylum Pseudomonadota; class Alphaproteobacteria; order Rhizobiales; family Hyphomicrobiaceae; genus JAEUMD01. The sequence goes on from CAZDNY010000082.1 coordinate 4,571, forward strand.
GCGTGAAGATGCACACCGAGGTGCTCAAGAAGCGCTACATCAACGACTACGTGCGCGAGAACTTTGCCGTCATCCAGTTCGACATGTGGGGCTCGCGCGAAGTGACGGACTTCGACGGGCAGAAGATGCCGGAGAAGAAACTGGCGGAGCGCTGGGGCATCATGTTCACGCCGACCGTGATCTTCTTCAAGGAGAACGTTGACGAGATGAAGGGGCAGTGGGGACAGCCGCTCGAGGTGACCCGCATGAACCTGGGCATCGGCGCGGGTACGTTCTACGACATGTTCACCTGGGTGCGCGCGAAGGTCTACGAGAAGGACCGCAACTTCCAGCGCTTCCATCTGCAACGCTATGATGAGCGCGAGCGCATGGCCAAGGAGAAGGACGCCGGCAAGCCCAAGCTCAACTGACCGCAACTGCAAAGGCTACCGTCACCGTCGGTACGCACGACCAAGTGCGGTGGCGTATGGTGACGCTGTCGTTGCGTGGCCGGTATCGGCCGCGCAGCGCGGTTAAGGCGCGTTGGTTGCTCCGCCCAAGCAGGGTGCAGGCGTTTCTCAGCGCGACGTGTTCGACTTCCAGAACGTATAGCCGCCCACAAGCCCGCCGAGCGTGAAGATCGCCGCGGCGCCGAGCATCGTCAGGCTCTTTGTCGAAAGCGGTGTCGTCGCGAGCGCGAGGATGAAGGGGCCGCCCATGACGAGGGCGCCGGTCAACGGATCGGCGAGGCGCGGTGCCAGGCCGGTCGCGCGGACGGCGCGACTTGCGAGCAGGACGGGGATGGCTGCGGAAAGCGCGACGGCGGGGCCGACGAAGATGGCGCCCAGCTTGTCGATCGGCAGGACCAGCCAAAGCAGGCTGCTTTTTCCGGTGATGCTCGCCATGATCGTTTGCAGCAGCATGACGGTGAATGCGGCGGCGATCGAGGCCTTCAAGTAGGCAACGAAGACGTTCGAGGCGGTCTTGGCTGTGCTGGCTGCGGTCGCTGCGACCGTGCGGATATGAGCTCCGGTTGTCTGGGGAGGCGCTCGGGTGACGGGCACGGATGTCTGGCGTGCGGGTATGTTGTTTGTGGCGTCGCGCGCCATTCGGCTGCCGGCAAGAGCGGTCTGGGTCGGTGGTGCGGGGGCCGCAGCGTCGTAGCGGGCCACTCGCGCGGCGGCTGCGCGTCGCTGGCTTGCTGCGCGTTCGTTGCCCGATGGGGGGCGCTTGAAGAGGGACATGCGGGGGCCTGCTACGCGTTACCTCCGCAGCATCCATCAGTGTGCGTAAAGATCGGGTTATATCTTCTGATTGTAGGCGCCGACTTCCGGGTGTTTCGACAACTCGGCGTCGAGCGCGGCGAAGATGGCTTTCATGTTGGCTTCCGAGACCGGGCTTTCGACGACGACGACCAGTTCGGGCTTGTTGGAGGAGGCGCGGATGAGACCCCAGGTGCCATCCTCGAGCACGACGCGCACGCCGTTGACGGTGATGAGTTCGCGAATCTTCTGGCCGGCGATCTGTTCGTTGCGTTCGGCGGCGTCCTTGAAGCGGGCGACGATCTTGTCGACGACGTCGTACTTCTCCTCGTCGGCGCAGTGGGGCGACATGGTGGGCGACTGCCACGTCTTGGGCAGAGCATTCTTCAGGTCGGCCATCGACTTGTCTGGGTTGCGGTCGAGCATGTCGCAGACGGCGAGCGCGGCGACGATCCCGTCGTCATAGCCGCGGCCAAGCGGAGGGTTGAAGAAGAAGTGGCCCGACTTCTCGAAGCCGACCAGCGCCTTGGTCTCGTGGCTGTAGCGCTTGATGTAGGAGTGGCCGGTCTTCCAGTATGTGGTCTTGGCGCCGTTGGCGGCGAGGACAGGGTCTGTCATGAACAGCCCCGTCGATTTCACGTCGGCGACGAAGCGCGCGTTCTTGTGCAGGGCTGAGATGTCGCGTGCCAGCATGACGCCGACCTTGTCGGCAAAGATCTCGCTGCCTTCGTTGTCGACAACGCCGCAGCGGTCGCCATCGCCATCGAAGGCGAGGCCGACATCGGCGCCGGTTTCCTTCACCTTGTCGGCGAGAGCGTGCAGCATCGCCAGATCTTCGGGATTGGGATTGTGGTTGGGGAAGGAATGATCGAGGTCTGCGTTGAGCGGGATCACCTCGCACCCCACGGCTTCGAGAACCTGGGGAGCGAAGGCGCCGGCTGTGCCGTTGCCGCAGGCCGCGACGACCTTCAAGCGGCGCTTCAGCCTGGGTCTGTCGCTCAGCATGGCGATGTAGCGCTCGGCCATGTCGGGGACGAAGATGTAGCGTCCGCCAACGCGCGTCTCGAAGTCGCCGGCCAGCACGATCTCCTTCAAGCGGCTCATCTCGTCGGGGCCGAAGGTGAGGGGACGCGACAGGCCCATCTTGATCCCGGTCCAGCCGTTGTCGTTGTGGCTGGCGGTGACCATGGCGACGCCTTCGACGTCGAGCGCGAACTGGGCGTAGTAGGCCATCGGCGAGAGGGCGAGGCCGATGTCGTGGACCTCGCAGCCGCCGGCGAGCAGTCCCGTCATCAACGCCTGCTTCACCGCGCTCGAGTACCAGCGGTAGTCGTGGCCGACGACAATGCGGCGCGGCACGCCGCGCTCGGTGAAGAGCTTGGCCATGCCCAGCCCCACCGCGTTGAGCCCCATGAGGTTGATCTCCTCGGGGAACAACCAGCGCGCATCGTACTCGCGAAAGCCGGTCGGCTTGACCAGCGGCAGGCGCTCGAATTCGGCGGTGTTGGGTTTGAGGTCGGCGCGAGGCTTGGGCAGCATGTGATGTTTTCCCTCAGGGCTGAACGCGGCGGAACCTATCGGATGGTGGCGCGTGCGCCAACCGCGTTGTGGGTGGAATGCCCAAAAGGCGTACGCAGCGTCGGCCTGTGCGGGCGCGGCTGGGCGCGAAAACATCGCGTCGCGTTCGGGGATTATCGGCGCGGGCTCGATCAGTTTTCGAGGGTGAGGCGCCCCGATTGGATGTCGACCCGGCGTAAGCGTCCGAGGAACGTCATGCCAAGGAGCGAGACGTGCAGCCGCCTGGGTTCGGCGACCATCGCCTTGACGTCGCTGACACAGACGCTCTCGACGCAGACCTCGTCGAGGGTCACAAGCGCGTTGCGGGCGATGCCGTTTGCCGTGCGGGACTGGGCGGTGAAATCGCCGTCGCCGACGAAGACGCCAGCGCGTTCGGCATCTTCGTAGGTGAGGACGACGAGGGACGCTCCGGTATCGACCATCAGCGGGATGTGACGGCCGTTCACCTCGGCTTCGGCCGCATAGTGGCCATGGCGGTCGGCGGTCAGTTCGACGCGACCGGCAATGCGGGTGGAGGTGTCGGGGGAATGCCGCGGTTCACCGACACGCTCGGCCAGCGTGCTCTGTGGCACGGCGGCGTCTTCGATGCCGAGCAACTGGCGGTTCATTGCGCGGATGGCGTCGAAATTGATGATGACGAAAGCGAGTGCGGCGGCTGCAGCGATCCAGCTCAACGCGTCGCGAATGACGCCGTTCATGCCCGAGGACATGTCGATCTCCCGATCCCGGAGACGCCGCCGGCCGGGCCGCCATCGGGCTTCAGCCGCGCAGCGTCACAAACTCTCCTGAGAAATCAAAAGACCGCAATCGTCTTAAGAAACTCATACCGAGCAGGCTTTCGTTAAGATTTCCGGGCTTGGCGACGAGGGCTTCGACGTCCTTGATGAGGATCGGGCCGATTGAAATGGCGTCGAGGCGGACCGGGGCGGCGTACGTGGTGCCGTTGGCGGTGCGTACGGCGGCCGAATAGCGCAGGGTGCTCACATCGATGCCCGCCTTCGCGGCGTCGGCGGGCTTCAGGACGACGGTCGAAGCGCCTGTGTCGAGCATCAGCGTCATCTGCGAACCGTTGACCGTGGCGCTGGCGGCGAAGTGTCCGTCGCGGCGCTTGCGTATGCGCACAGCGCGCTCGCCCGGAATGGCGGTTTCGACCGTGTAGCCGGCGCCTGGAGGCAACAGGTTGCCGACGACGCGATCGGCGACAGCGCCCACTTCTCCGCGGTAGCTGTAGCCAACGACCAGGGCAAGGATCAGGCCGGCCCAGATGGCGAGTTGACGGATGGTCCGCAGCACCGGGCCACTGTTGGCGGTCAGAAGGATGGCGACGTAGAAGACAAGCGCCAGCGCGACGACGACGGCGCCGGTTTCGACGTTCATCAGGCTTGCGGCAAGCTCGGGATTGGACTGGAAGGCGAAGAACGCCGCCCCGAGTGCTGCCAGAAGAATTACGAGCCAAAGGAGCATGTCGCTAACCTTCCGCGGGGGTGCTCAAGCCGGCGGCGCGCATGCGCTGGGGCAGCTCCAGCATGATGCGCCGGCGTTCGGCATCGGTTTTGGACGACCAATCGGCGATCTCCTGGAGCGTGCGGCCGCAACCGGTACACAGCCCTTTTTCGGGGTCTATGGTGCAGATATCGATGCAGGGGCTTTCCATCTGCAACTTTCGTGGTTGGGGCGTCGGGGCCTGGTCAGTGCCGGACTGGAATCGCCGTTTGTAATGGCTTGCACACATGTAGGCGCACGCACACGCAGCCACAAGCTCGTTGGGGTCGTACGGCGCAGGACTGAGTATTTCGCGCGCAGATGGCTGAAATCCGGCGCTGGCCGCATGAAATGACTAGGCGGGCGTCTTGATCCGGGCGCGGGCGTGTGCGGCGCCAAGCGAGCGTTTGGCGGAAACCAGTCGGGGTGCGCGGGAGGCGGCGCTGCTCGGCGCGTTGCTTGCCGGGGTGGTGCTGGGTTCGGGGACTACTTCGGAGCGGCGGTGGCGCTCGTGCCCGAGGGGTTGCAGCGGCGGCAGGTTCTCCAGCACACGCTTGCGCGGCAGGTAGACAACGGCCTCGGTGCCCTTGCGCAGCTCCGAATGCAGTTCGAATCTTCCGCCGTGGAGTTCGATCAGGTTTTTCACGATCGGCAAACCCAGGCCGGTGCCGCCTTCGGCATTTTCGTGTGCGAGAGAGCCCTGGCCGAAAGCCTGCATCACCTTGGGGATTTCGTCTTCGGGAATGCCCGGGCCGGTATCACGCACCGATACGAATTGACCACCTTCGCTGGTCTGGTCGACGGTGACGGTGATGGTGTCGG
>CAZDNY010000083.1:0-9629 GCA_964506885.1 uncultured Hyphomicrobiaceae bacterium
CAGTACGAGTTCAACCAGTTCCTGAGATTCATTGCGGGGCAACCCCACCTTCCGCACCAAGGCTTCCGCCAAATCGGCGCGTGTCAACGTCTTGCCACTCATCGTTGTCCGCTCGCTCCCGAATATTATTATTCGCCTGTTTTTCTTCCATGCTACCGGCGGGAGCGGCGGCGGTCAATCACGCAATGAACCAACCGCCTGAAATTCAACGGATAATCTCGGGGAAATCTGCTCCGGGGCTGGAGCCGGGCGGTGCGCGGGGCTCTACCAGCGAGCCAAGACGGCTCCCCAGGTGAATCCGCCCCCCATGGCCTCCATCAAAACGAGGCTGCCTTCCTTCAACTTGTGGTTCTCGAAAGCGTAATTGAGTGCCAGCGGAATAGAGGCCGCTGACGTGTTGCCGTGCCTGTCGAGGGTGACCACGATCTTGTCGGGGCTGACATTCAGTTTCTTGGCGATTCCATCGAGAATGCGCTTGTTGGCCTGGTGGGGAACGAACAGGTCGATCTCGTCGGCGGCGTAGCCGGTGGCGACAAGCGTCTCTTCGATGACACCGGAGATCTTCTGCACCGCGTGACGGAACACCTCGCGGCCATTCATGCGGAGGTGGCCGGTCGTCTTGGTGGAGCCGGGGCCTCCATCGACGTAAAGCAAATCCTCAAAGCGGCCGTCGGAGCGGATGCGCGAAAACAGGATGCCGCGATCCTCGCGGGCGCCATGCGTGGGCTGGGCCTCCAGCACGACCGCACCGGCACCGTCGCCAAACAGCACACAGGTTCCGCGATCGGTCCAATCGATGATGCGCGAGAAGGTCTCGGCACCGACAACCAGCGCGCGGCGGAACTGACCGGTCCTGAGGAGACTGTCTGCGACTGTGAGTGCATAGACGAAGCCTGAACAGACGGCCTGGACGTCGAAGGCGGCGCCGCGGGTGATACCGAGGCCGGCCTGGATGCGCACGGCGGTTGCGGGAAAGGTCCGGTCAGGTGTCGCCGTCGCGCAGATGACGAGATCGATATCGACGGGATCGATGGCGGCTCGCACCAGCGCCTGCTTGCACGCAGCGATCCCAAGATCGGAGGTCAATTCGTCGTCGGAGGCAATATGGCGCGAATGAATGCCCGAACGCTCGACGATCCAGTCGTCGGAGGTGTCGACCACTTTGGCCATGTCGGCATTCGTCATGACGCGCTTGGGAAGGCACGCACCGATGCCGCGGATTACCGATCGATTGACTGCAACCACTCTCGTCTCGCTTTCCAGATCCTGCGACCCGCGACCGGCAGCCTACCGGGACGCGCCGCGAAGACCCATTCTCCGTTCGTCGGCTCCGACCCGTTGGGAGCCCCTGCGATGGCCGGGCGTCCGGCCCCCGTTCAGCCCTTGTCGCCGATCTCAGCCCCGAGGGCCTCGTGAAACGTATCCAGATCAGTCGCAAGGCGCTCGACGAGCCCGCTTTCCGCCATTTCGAAGCCCAAGTCCACCGCGCTTGCAAAGCCGTAGGCATCGGTGCCGCCGTGGCTCTTGATGGCTATGCCGTTGAGCCCCAGGAATGTGCCGCCGTTGACCCTGCGCGGGTCCATCTTGTGTTTCAAGACCCTGAATCCGCCGCTGGCCAGCAGTGCACCCAGCTTCGACAGTAGGGTGCGCCCCATCGCCTCCTTGAGATACTGGCCGACCTGACGGGCAGTCCCCTCGGCGGTCTTCAAGGCGATGTTGCCGGCAAAGCCCTCCACGACGACGACGTCGACGATGCCCTGGCCGATCTGATCGCCCTCCACGAAGCCCTTGTAGACCAGAGGCAGCTTGGTGTCCTTGAGCCAGGCATGGGCCTGCTTGACTTCTTCGGCGCCCTTGATCTCTTCGACGCCGACGTTGAGCAAACCGACCGTCGGCTGCTCGATATGGAACAGGGCGCGGGCCATGGCGGCGCCCATCATGGCGAAGTCGCCGAGCTGGCGCGCCGTCGCACCGATGTTGGCACCGACGTCGAGAACGATGCACTCGGCCGAGACAGTCGGCCACAGTGCGGCGATGCCTGGGCGTTCAATGCCGGGCATCGGCCGCAGAATGAGCTTCGCCATCGCCATCAGCGCGCCGGTGTTGCCCGCCGAAACGGCCACGTCGGCATCGCCGTTCTTTACGGCCTCGAGCGCCAGCCACATGCTCGAGCCCTTGCCGCGCCGCAGGGCCTGGCTCGGCTTGTCTTCCATCGCAACGACGATGTCGGTCGGCAGAACGCGGCTTCGCGCCTTCAACTGTGGGTACTTGTCGAGTTCGGCCTCGATCTGCGCAGCGCGCCCGGCAATCAGAAAATTGAGACTGGGATGCCGCTCCAGAGAGATCGCAGCGCCGCCAACGACGACGGAGGGACCGTTGTCGCCGCCCATGCCATCGAGCGCTATGGTTCTTGAAGGATGCATGCGTTGGTAACGCCTAGAACGATGAGTGTGGGTTCGGGAGCGCGGCAGAGCGGCAGGGGCGGCCCGCACCCCCGGCGGGCGGCCCGGAAGATACCCTTTTGGAACCACCGCACAACCGCTTTCTTCACCCAGCAGCGGCAATGGCAGCGGCCGCGGGCGGCCTGAAAGGGTTTGCTAGCTCCCTCCTTTGTCCTCGCCTTTGCCCTTGTCTTTCAAGGCGGCAAGTGCGGCAAACGGGTTTTCCGCCGGCTCGGGCGTGTCGCGGCCTGCTGCGGCGTCGCTCCACGCGAAGTCGGCGCCGGGCGCGCGCGGATAGGGTTCCAATGCCGTGGCGAGCTGCTCGTAGACGAGGTGTCCCAGAGCGATCACGCCATGCTCGATGGGCTCGGGTGCGCTGTGGGACAGTGCTTCGCGTTCCTCGCTTTCCGATCCCGGGCCCGGGGACGGAATCTGCTCGGCTGGCCAATATTCCTCATCAAAGCTCTCGCGGATTGATGCCTCGATGGGCTCGAGCGAGACGATACATGTCTGCGTGACTTCAGCTTCGATTTCGCCGCTCACCCGGTATCTTCCGCTGCCGATGGGGCGGATGACGTAGTGCACTGCAAGTGCACGGCAGGCGGCGATATCGAGCACGGCAGCGAGTGCCTGAAGCTCGCCAGCATTGGCGGTTCGCCGGGTCTCCAGTCCGCGCTCGGGCACGTCGGCAATCCTGTGGGACCAGCCGCTGAGCGGCTCTGGGCACGCATCCGCATGAGAAGATCTGGGCACGCCGTTACCTCGTCTCGCTGTCAGCGCCTGTGCATGATGTGGACGTGCCTCAGGCAAGCTGGTTGCCGATGAAGGCGCGGCCGGCGAACACGTCTTGCGCATCGGCTGCATCGAAGGCGTCGCGCTGGCGGAACGCGTGGGCTGCCAGTGCGGCGAAGCCCTCTTTATCGTCCAATCGCCTCGGTGTGGCCGTCGGCGCCGGTCCTGGGGCCGGATCGGCTTGCTGCGCGCCGCCGTCTGCCGAAATGATGTCTTCGGCATTGATGAACGTGCACAGCGCTCTGGCCATGCCAGCCTCGTCGTTGGCATCGAGGGCCTGTCGATAGGCCTTGGCACGCTCGTAAAATCCGGCGGCGGCCTTCTTGACCTTCTTGGGAACCGCCAGGTCGCCGACGCCGATTTCGCGCATGCAATCGTCCATGTCGGTGAAGAAACTTTCCAGCGTCAGGCGGCTCAGCTCCTCGGCCGCCGTGCCCTCCGCCCGCAGGCGCTCCAGGAGCTGGAAAAGTACCAGAACGATCATCTCATAACGCCCGTTCAGCGTGTCCGGAACGCCATAGTCGCGATAGAATTGCGGTTGCCGCGCCGCGGCCACGACCGCGCCATAAAGCTCCTTAGCTTTACGGGCATTGGCGTTGCGCGCTCTGAACCAGTTCAGCATCGGCTGTCCGTCCTCGTTTTTTCGCCGCCCACGCGTGCGACTGGTGTGTAAATGGCGGGGATGAACCGGTCTAGCGCGTTGCATAAGCCCCTGTCTCGGGCTAATCGGCCAATGGGTGCGAATATCCGCGATTCCCGCCAGTTCATGCGTCGGGGGCCAGCCGGATCGGCGCGGGCCAGTCGGACCCTAAGCGCAAATTGGACCAAGCAGGTCCCGAGGGAGGAGTCGCGCGATGACAGGACGACGCAGCAAGGGTGCGCGGCTATTCGCCAGCCTCGGGGCGGCGCTGCTTGTGCCTGCACTTGCCGGCTGCAGTCCGCAGATCATCAAGCACGGCCATCAGTTCCGTGAAAGCGATATCCAACAGATCCAGGTCGGCATGTCGCAGGAGCAGGTGAAGCTGCAGTTGGGCACACCTGCCACCACCGCCACGATCAACAACGGGCAGGCCTACTACTACATCTCGTCGACGATGAAGCAGGCGGCTTTCCTCAAGGAAAAGGAAGTCGACCGCAAGGTGCTCGCCGTCTACTTCAATCCTCTCGGCACGGTCGAACAGGTGGCCAACTACGGCATGAAGGACGGCAAGGTGTTCGATTACATCTCGCGGACGACACCGGCGCCGGGCGGGCGCGACGACGGCATCCTGAAGCAGCTGTTCCGCAACCTGGGCACACGCCAGCTCTACGGCGAGTAAAGCTGCCACTCGGGCCGCGTCAGGCTTGTATGGACCGGCCTGACGTGCCCCGGCCGCCCTTGCGAGCGCACGCACATCGCGTGGCGCACCCGTTAACCCTAACGAAAGCTTAGCGGCACTGCCGACACGTTTACATAGGGCGTAGTCGGTGTTGTGGCACCAGGTCTGCAGGGGGAGGGCTGAATAGCCTGCCTGACCTGGACACTGACATGACCTCAGAACAACTCTGCCTCGCCCTGCTCGTCCTGACCGTCGGCCTCCTTCTCTATGCAGAGTTCAACCGCAGGGCCAATGCATCGCGGATTGCGGCGCTGCTGGCCATCGTGACCATCCTCGGCGCCGACTACTTCTTCATCAAGGCGATGCCGTTCGGATCGGGCTGGGACAGCGTGTTCGACTATGAGCGGCCGATTCGCGAAGCGCGGCGGTCAGGCTATGACGGGCCGCCGCCGTTTCTCGCTCATCTGACCGAGTGGCGGCTGCGCGAGCGCTTGCGCCAGCGGGGATTTTACAGCGACGACAATCGATCCAGTGAGAAGGCGGACGCCGGTGAGGGCGCCATGCCGGATGAGGAGCAAGAACGCGCTCCTTCCCCGGCCGCCAGCGCGCGCGACTTCGGTGGTGCGCTCGAAGGCATGGGCCGCTCGCTTGCACAGTGGCTGAGATATTGGCTGGCGACACCGGATCGTACGGCAACGGCATTGGCGGCTGTCCATATCTTCAAGGACTGTCCGGATTGCCCTGAGATGGTGCGTATTCCGGCTGGCACGCAGACGATCGGTGCCGACGACACCGATGCTTTCGCCGATGCCGCGGAAAAGCCGCTGCGGAACATGCGTCTGTGGCCTGGCTTTGCGATCGCGCGCATCGAGATCACCAATCAGCAACTCGAGGCCGCCGGGATCGTGCGACGTAGCGACGGCGCTTGCCGGAGCGCTGCGGAGGCTCACCCGGAAATGCCCGCAGCCTGCGTCAGTGCACGGGAGATGGAGGCTTACGTCGACTGGCTGAGCGCGCGCACCGGCCGGCGCTACCGGCTGCCTTCGGCTGATGAGTGGGAATTTGCCGCGCGCGCGAGCGTCGGTGACGACCGCGGGGCCGATCGCATGAGCGGAGGGCTAGCGGAAATGGCATCCGATTGCTGGCCCCGCGCGATAGCCGCAACGCAGATCGTGTCAGCAGACGACACCGAAACGCAGATCACGCGCTGTTCGCACCGCATCGTGAAGGATGGTGCCGACGACGAAGCCGGCTACTGGAAGCGTGCCTCCGCGCGCCGCGCCTTCGATGCCGCTGCGCGTTCAGCGCAGATCGGCTTTCGTGTCATGCGCCCGTTCGACCTGAGTGCGCGCAAGGGCTTTTAGGAAACTTCAATTGAAACGCTGGCGGGACGGCCGGCCATCGGCCGTCCCGCTGCGACTTCGCTTGTCGCCGCATTAGCTCGCCGACTCAGATCTCGCCCTTCAAGCCGCGCTCGAAATACTTGTGCACGACCTTGTCCTGGTTCTCGAGCAGCCAATCGATGGACGGCTCGAAGGTCATGGCCTTGCGGATCGCCTCGAGCGTTGCCTTGCGGTGGATGTCGAACAGGATCTTGTGGTCGAGATCCTTGATCTCGGAAACGGAAGGATTGAGCCACAAAGAGGCGATGATGCCGACGTCGTTGACGATCGCCTTGGGGATGATGTTCTCGCGCACCGAATCGAGCACGCCCATGGCGGTGGCGTACTGCACTGTGCCCATGAGGATGTTGGTATAGCGCTCGTTGTTGACCGTGACCTTGCTGACGCAGAGCGTGGGCGGACGCACCATGACATCGGTGTTGAGCAGAGCGAGGACGCGGCTGTGTCCGGCAACCTGATCGCCCATCATGGTGGCGAAGGCGGTGCCGAAAGGACCGTTGAGATCGCCAATCACGACTTCGGGCTCGGCGGCGGTGCCGGGCGGGCCGCCGGCAACGAGCGCTTCACCCACGCGCATTCCAATACGTTCCGTCATGGTCTCCTCGTTATCGTTGCTTGTTCGGGATTGAGGTGGGGCCCGGCAAAGTCGGCGCGCCTTCGAGACGGCAAACACAATGCCCTTGGCCAAGGCGGCCAAAAGAGCCCGTGGGGGCTTTCGTGTCAATGTCGCAGAGCGACGATCGCGAATGGGCGTTGCGGGGGACGGCGATCACAACCCCAGGAGCGTGAGCAGGCTCGCGCCGCCACTTTCGGCCGGCGGCTTGAACTGGGCCATCTCGCTGGCGACCTCGATGTAGAGCTTCGAGAGCCACGCCGGCTGATCCTTCTCGATCGCGGGAATTGCCGTCTTGCGGAAGTCGGTCGGCGCGATCACCAGCTTGATGTTGCGCAGGCCGATCTCGGCGGCCAGCACGAACAGTTCTTCCGCTGCAGGGTCGCCCATCGCAAGGCATCCGGCGGAGGAACGCTTGCCGTGGATCATGATGTCGCCGCCCAGGTCCTTGCGTCCGTCCTTCCTGGCCATCGTGCGGTCGAAGGAATTGGGATAATTCACCCGCATGGACACATGATAGCGGCTGTTGGGATTGAGGAACGAGATGCGATAAACGCCTTCGGGCACCTGCTTGTCGCCGCGCACCAGCTTGGGACCGGCGCCGCCGCTTGCGGCCAGCACGGGGTAGCTGTGAATAAACGTCCACTTGCCGCCATCGGCACGCGCATAAAGTTCGAGCGTCTTCTTGTCCTTGATGGCGACCAGCCCGATCTCGGCCGGTGGCCAGGCTGCCTTCGCGGTACGGAACTTGTCTTCGATGCGCTTTATCGCAGCGGGAGAAATCTCTGCCAGGCGCTTGTTCAAGGCGCGGCTGAACCAGCGCTTGTGCACGGGTTTGCGCCCGGATCTAACGGCTGCGATCGCGGCACTCGCGGCTGTGGTCTGGGCGGGCTTCGAAGACGAAGCGGGTTGTGCAGACTTGGTTGCTGAAGCGGGCGCCGGGACCTGTTCCGGTGCCGGTGCGGGACTTGTCGCGTGTGTCTGCGTCGCCCACGTCTCCGCCTCTCCGCTTTGCGCGCGAGCAAGGGACGGCAAAGGTTCATCGGGCGGCAGCACATCAGGCGCTATGAAGCTGAAGCGCAAGGCGGGCGGAGCCTGATCGAGCGACGTGGGGGCATCGTCGGGATAAAGCGACTGACGCGGCAGGGCGCCGGTCTCAATCTGAGACGCCTCCTCGACCACTTGCGTCGCCGAACGAAGGGCGACGCTTGGCCCCGACTCTGCGTCGGGAATGTTGTCCATCACGAGCACGGCGGCCGCCGTCGTCGCGGCTGCGACGAGACATACCGTTGCCAGTGCTGCGCGTTGGCCCAATGCCATGACAATCCCGCTTGCGAAAATCCGTCCGTGTGGCAGTCGCCACAAAATGACTGATTCGCGTCAACGGTTGGACATGTCGATGGAGAGATCGCGCGAAATTATCGCATTCCGGCTGACGGATCGCAGGTTTTCCACTTGTCCTGGAAACGAGGATTGCCGGTCGGGGCGTCGTCGAGAGAGATCGCGCTGTCACGCGGCCTTCTTCGCCTTGGCCGCGATATCGGCCAGTTCTGACATGAAGGCGCGCACGCCCTTCAGCCGCATCTCGGGCAGATCCCAATCGGCCTTGAAGACCAGGCGATGATCGGGTTGCAGCTTCACCAATCCGCGCGAGGCCTGCATGAGTTGCACAAGCCCCTCGGGATTGGCGAACGTGTTCTTGCGGAACGCGACAACGGCGCCTTTGGGTCCGGCGTCGACTTTGGCAACGCCCGCGGCGCGACACAGGCCCTTGATCTCCATGACGTCGAGCAGGTGCTTGACCTCTTCGGGCATCTCGCCGAAGCGATCGACGAGTTCGGCGGCAAATGCGTCGATGTCATCACGGGTCTCCAGCCCCGAAAGGCGGCGATACAGGCCTAAGCGCAACTGCAGATCCGTGACATAGGTTTCCGGGATCAGGATCGAGGTGCCCAGCGAGATTTCGGGCGTCCACTGTTCCGCGCCCTCCCCCAGATCGCCGCCCTTCATGGCAGACACGGCTTCTTCCAGCATCGACTGATAGAGTTCAAAGCCGACTTCGCGGATGTGGCCCGACTGTTCCTGGCCGAGCAGGTTGCCGGCACCGCGAATGTCGAGATCGTGGCTTGCCAGCGAAAAGCCCGCGCCCAGCGTGTCGAGCGAATGAAGGACCTTGAGACGCTTTTCCGCGCCCTCGGTCAGCACCTGGTTGGCGGGCGTGGTGAAGTAGGCATAAGCGCGCGTCTTGGAGCGACCGACGCGGCCGCGCAGCTGATAGAGCTGGGCCAGGCCGAACATGTCGGCGCGATGTACGATGAGCGTGTTGGCGTTGGGCACGTCGAGGCCCGACTCGACGATGGCGGTCGACAGCAGCACATCGTATCTGCCCTCGTAGAACGCCGTCATGATGTCTTCCAGCTCGGTCGGCGTGAGCTGGCCGTGGGCGCGTGCGACCTTCAGTTCGGGCACCGCTTCGGCGAGGAATTCGCCAACCTCGTCGAGATCGGCGATGCGAGGCACGACATAGAACGACTGGCCGCCGCGGTAGCGCTCGCGCCGCAGGGCTTCGCGGATGATGACCGGATCGAACGGCGAGATGTAGGTTCTGACGGCGAGGCGGTCGACCGGCGGGGTCGTGATCAGCGAGAGTTCGCGCACACCCGTCAACGCAAGCTGCAAAGTGCGCGGGATCGGCGTCGCCGAAAGCGTCAGCACGTGCACGTCTTCGCGCAGCTTCTTCAGCCGCTCCTTGTGGACGACACCGAAGTGCTGCTCCTCGTCGATGATGATGAGGCCAAGCCGGGCAAATTCGATCTGCTTGCCGAGCAGCGCGTGCGTGCCGACGACGATGTCGATGGCACCCGACTTGAGCCCATCCTTCACCTCCGACAGCTCCTTGGTACCGACGAGGCGCGAGGCCTGCGCGATCTTCACCGGCAGGCCGTGGAAGCGCTCTGCGAACGTCTTGAAGTGCTGGCGCGCGAGCAGCGTGGTGGGCACGAGGACGGCCACCTGCAGCCCGTTCATGGCGGCAACGAACGCCGCGCGCAGGGCCACTTCG
>CAZDNY010000084.1:0-9627 GCA_964506885.1 uncultured Hyphomicrobiaceae bacterium
ACTGGCGCGCGCGGCAGGCTGTTCCGCTTTAGGGGCGGGTGCGGCAGCCGGCTCGCTCGGCTTGACTTCGGCGGCCGGGGCCGGCTCGGCCGGCTTGGCTTCAGCGGCAGGCGGCGGCGCCTCGGGCGCTTTCGCTTCCGGCTCAGCGGCGGCAGGCTGCTCTGGCTCGGTCAGTTCCTCGGCCGCGCGGGCGCGGGCGGCGGCCAGCGCGCGCGCACGGGCGTCGAGTTCCTCTTCAGACAGTGTCTTGGCTGCAGCGCCGGCGGGCGCCTCTGTTTTCGGCGCTGGCGCCTTCGCCTTGGCTGGCGCGGGTGCAGCGGCCGGCTTTTCCGCAGGAGCCGTGCCAGCAGCGCGCTTCTCGGGCTCTGCTCCCGGCGCGTTCAACTTGCGGGTCTTGCGCTTTTCGACGACCACCGACTTCGAACGGCCGTGGCTGAAATTCTGGCGCACGTGGCCGGATTCGACCGTGCGCGCCAGGCTCAGAGGCTTGCGCCCGCCGCCGCGAAGGGTCTTGTCGCCAGAGTCTTTCGTTTCCGTCATTCGATATCCGTTCAACAATCCAGATTGGCGGTTTCCTCGCGCGCATCAGATGCACGTTCAAGTGCAGAATGATGCGCGATTCCAGACCGGTAGCGCTTCAAGCGCCCAGCCTCGGACAGGAATCGGTCTGCTGCACCGCCCTTGTTGAGGGCAGCATGTACCACATTTGGCCGCCCGATGGCCAAACTCATTTGCTCTACGGTCAAGACCGCGACGATACGGCTCGCCGCCCCATCGCCCTCAACCGCCAGGAATTTGCGGTCCAGCTTGGCGCACCCGTCGGCGGCTGCATCGCTCCCGTGCAAAAGCGCTGTGACGTCGCCTTGGGCCAGCCTGCGATCGATTTTCTCGAAGCCGGTGACCAGGGCGCCAGCCTTGTTGGCGAGCGAGAGCGCCTCGCAGACCCGCCGGACCAGCAAGGTTTCGACGCGGGCTGCCAGATCGGCGGGAGCCTCGACCTTGCGCTTCAAACTCCGGGCGAAGGAGCGGCTGGCGACGGCGCGGGCGACGCTTTCGGCATCGGCAGTCACCCAGACGCCGCGTCCGGGCAGCCTGCGCGCCAGATCCGGAACGATGACGCCGTCAGGGCCGGCCACGAACCGGATCAGTTCGTCGGGCGAGCGCTCCGCGCGCGTGGCAACGCACAACCGGAGGGAGCCCTCCGGTTGCAGCTCGGCGTGACGACCGGTCGATCGTTCGCGAACCACGTGCTCGTTGCCTCCTGGCCCATAGCGGGCCTTAACCCTGTGTTGCGCCGGCGTCGCCGCCGGCACTTTGCATTTGCGTGGCCGCCGGATCCACCGGGACCTCGCCATCTTCCGATTCTTCCGCGGCAGCAGCGGCTGCTTCCGCCTCGGCGGCCGCCAGTTCCTCTTCGGTGACCCAGCCGGCCAGGACACGTGCCGACATGATCATGTCCTCGGCGTCCTTGCGCGAGAGCTCGAAGCCGTCCAGGACGCCCTTGTGGCGCACGGGCTCAGCGCCCTTTTCCTTGGCCCGCTCGGTCCAGCCCAGCAGATCGTCGGTGGCACAGTCGGCCACGTCCTCGACCGTCTTGATGCCTGCCTCTCCAAAGGCGACGAGCATGGCGGTGTTGACGCCAGCGACGTTGGCGACCTCGTCTTCGACGCCAAGCTCACGGCGGCGAGCATCGCGCTCGGCCTCGAGCTTCTCCAGCGACTCGCGAGCACGATTCTGGATTTCCTCGGCCGTGTTCTCGTCGAAGCCCTCGATCTGGGCGATCTCGTCGACATCGACGTAGGCAACCTCTTCGACCGATGCAAAGCCCTCGGTGACGAGCAGCTGGGCAATGACCTCGTCGACGTCGAGCGCTTCCATGAACATCTGTGAGCGCTCGGAGAATTCCTTCTGGCGGCGCTCGGATTCCTCCTGCTCGGTGAGGATGTCGATGTCCCAGCCGGTCAACTGAGAGGCGAGGCGGACATTCTGGCCGCGCCGTCCGATCGCGAGCGACAGCTGCGTCTCGGGCACGACGACCTCGATGCGGTTGGCATCTTCGTCGAGCACAACCTTGGTGACCTCGGCGGGCGCCAGCGCGTTGACGATGAACTCGGCAGCATCCTCCTTCCACTGGATGATGTCGATCTTCTCGTTCTGCAGCTCGTTGACGACGGCCTGGACGCGCGCACCGCGCATGCCGACGCAGGCGCCGACCGGATCGATCGAGCTGTCGCGCGAGATGACGGCAATCTTGGCGCGGGAGCCGGGATCGCGGGCGACCGACATGATTTGCACGACACCGTCGTAGATCTCCGGCACTTCCTGCGCAAAGAGCTTGGACATGAACTCGGGCCGGGCGCGCGACAGGAAGATCTGCGGGCCGCGCTGAGTCCGCTCGACGTTGTAGATGTAGGCGCGGATGCGGTCGCCAAGGCGGACGTTCTCGCGCGGGATCATCTCGTCGCGACGGATGATGGCCTCGGCCCGGCCCAGATCGACGATGACGTTGCCGTACTCGACCCGCTTGACGGTGCCGTTGGCGATCTCGCCGACGCGATCCTTGTATTCGTTGTACTGGCGCTCACGCTCGGCCTCGCGCACCTTCTGGACGATGACCTGCTTGGCGTTCTGGGCGGCGACGCGTCCGAACTCGAGAGGCGGCAGCGTCTCGGCGAGCTGGTCGCCGACCTTGGCATCAGGGTTGCGCTTCTGCGCGTCGGCGAGGTTGATCTCGGTGGAATCGTTCTCGACCTCATCGACCACGGACAGGACGCGCGTGAGCTTGGCCTCGCCGGTCTTGGGGTCGATCTCGCAGCGGATGTCGTTTTCCGATCCATAGCGGGACTTGGCCGCCTTCTGGATGGCATCCTCCATGGCCTGCAGGACGATCTTGCGATCGATCGACTTTTCGCGCGCGACCGCGTCAGCGATCTGCAGAAGCTCGAGCTTGTTGGCCGAGATGCCGGGCACTGCCATGCCTATTCGTCCTCCAACGGATCGAGATCGGCGCCGTCATGTGCTGCCGATCCCGGCTTTGCCTGTCGTTTCGCGCGGGCCAGGGCCTCGCGGATCAATGCATCGGTAAGAACCAGTTTCGCGTCCGCGATCAGTTCCACCGGAAAACCCAATGTCGTGCGACCGACCTGGTCGAGTTCGACCTCGATGCGCACTTCGCCGTCTTCGAAGCCCTCCAGCGTACCGCGATACCGCTTGCGTCCGCCGACCAGCTCCTTGAGCTCGACCTTGACCTCGTTGCCGGACCACGCCTCGAAATCGGACGGGCGGACCAGCGGCCGGTCGATACCGGGCGAGGAAATCTCGAGCCGGTAGCTGCCTTGCATGACGTCGTTCACGTCGAGCAGCGGCGAGACCTGTCGCGAGATCGTTTCGCAGTCGTCGATGGTGATGGTTCCGTCCGGCCGCTCGGCCATGATCTGAACCGTCTTGCCTTCGCGCCCCGATACCTGCACGCGCACCAACCGGAACCCGAGATCCTCGATCGCGGGCTCGACGATTGCCGCGATTTCAGCTTCGAGGCCGTGCTCCGTCAGAAAGCGACGGTGCTCGGCGCCATCAACGCCCGTCTGCATGCGGAACCGAAAATCTCAAGAGGTCAACCGCGCATGATCATGCGTGTTTCGCGCGACCAAAACAAAAAGAGCGGATCCGGGGATCCACTCTCAGAGTTGAGATGATCATGAGCAAGGGAATACTACGAGAATGTGAAGCTTGTTGCAAGCGCATTCTTATGGTGAACGCCGCAATCAGAGTCGGGTGAAAGAAAAGTAGTAGCGCGGGCGACCTTCGCGGATCGCCTTTTGCTCGTAGCGCGTGGCCGGCCAGTCGGGCGGGCGGACGCGCCAGTCGGCGGCACATGATGCGGTCCATTCGAAACTGCCGTTTGCGTAAAGGGCAAGAAGTGCAGTGCGAGCATAGTCGCCAATGTCGGTGGCAAACCGCAGCTCAGCACCCGGCCGCACGACGCGCGCCAACTCGGAGACGAGGTCGGGCTGAATGAGACGGCGCTTGTGGTGGCGGCGCTTGGGCCAGGGGTCGGGGAAGAGAATGAAGGCGCGGGCGAGTGCGGCATCGGGGAGGACACGCAGAAGCGGGCGGACGTCATCAGGCAGCAGGCGTACGCGATCCAAACCGCCGTTCTCGATCGCGCTGAGAACCTTGACCACTCCATCCTCGAAGGGTTCGGACCCGATCAGCACCACGTGCGGGTTGCGACGCGCCTGCCAGATGAGATGCTCGCCCCCGCCAAAGCCGATCTCGAGCCAGACGTCGGTGCCGGGGCCTGCGCCACACAAGGCGGCCAGACCGTCCCGACCGAGCGGGGCGGCGGCGGCCATCGCCTTGGGATCGAGCACCACCTGAGGGAGCAACTCATCCAGCAACTTGCGCTGGTGCGCGGTGGCCTTGCGTCCCCGGCGCCGACCGAAAGATCTGAGATCGGCGTGGCCAGCCGCTGGATCCGACGGCCCCGCCGGGCCATGCCGATCCTCGTCCCTTCCGTTGCCGTCCTCGAGCGTATCCGCCACCAGGAGCCTCATTTTGAGAAAGCAATGACAAAAAGGCGGCGGCCGCGAAAGTCAATCGCGGCCGCCGTCCATCACCAACGTTTCATGCCCGGCCTGCCTGGACCGAAGCGGCAGCTCGCAATCAGCTCAGATGGCTCTTGAGCTTGTCGGCCAGATCCGTCTTCTCCCAGGAGAACCCGCCATCGGCATCGGGTGCACGGCCGAAGTGGCCATAGGCAGCGGTGCGGGCGTAGATCGGCTTGTTGAGATCGAGGTGCTCGCGGATGCCGCGCGGCGTCAGGCGCATGACGTCGCGGAGCGCGGCCTCGATCTTGGCCTCGTCGACATTCCCGGTGCCATGCGTGTCGACATAGATCGACAGCGGCTCGGCAACGCCGATGGCGTAGGCGAGCTGGATCGTGCAGCGGTCGGCGAGACCGGCGGCAACGACGTTCTTGGCGAGATAGCGCGAGGCGTATGCCGCCGACCGGTCGACTTTCGTGGGATCCTTTCCGGAGAAGGCGCCGCCGCCATGCGGGGCCGCACCGCCGTAGGTATCCACAATGATCTTGCGGCCGGTGAGGCCACAGTCGCCATCGGGACCGCCGATCACGAACTTGCCGGTCGGATTAACGTGCCAGATCGTGTCAGCGGAGACCCATTCGGCGGGCAGGATCTTGCGGATGTAGGGCTCGACGATGGTGCGGACATCCGTCGACGACAGCTTCTCGTCGAGATGCTGCGTGGACAGCACGATCTGCGTCACGGCGACGGGCTTGCCGTTCTCATAGCGGATCGTTACCTGGCTCTTGGCATCGGGGCCGAGGACTGCGGCCGCGCCTTCCTTCGCCTTGCGGGCGCGTGCGAGCTCTTCCAGGATCTTGTGCGAGTAGTAGATGGGCGCCGGCATCAGTTCCGGCGTCTCTCGGCAGGCATAACCGAACATGATGCCCTGATCGCCCGCGCCTTCCTCCTGGTTGGTCGGCTGTTTGCCGTCCACACCCTGAGCGATGTCGGCGGACTGCGGATGCAGAAGGACCTCGATGTCGGCGTGCTCCCAATGGAAGCCGTCCTGCTCGTAACCGATATCGCGGATCGCCATGCGCGCGACGTGCGCGATCCAATCCTTGGTCACGGTCTCAGGTCCGCGCGTCTCGCCAGCGATCATCACCAGATTGGTGGTCGCCATCGTCTCGCATGCTGCGCGGATCGCCCAAGGGTCGATGCCGGCGCTCGGACCTTCACGGTAGAACAGATCGACGATTTCGTCGGAGATGCGGTCGCAGACCTTGTCGGGGTGGCCTTCGGATACGGATTCGCTTGTAAACAGATAGGATGTGCGTGCCACGTCTACTCCTCGCGCTCGTTTTCGTTATGTCGGGGAATCGCGCGGTTTCTTGCAGGGATTGCCGTCAGGGTCAAGCACCCGGCCTGAAAACGGCCCGGAAAATTCGGCAGCTCCGTAGCCTGCAAAACAGATTTCGCATGCAGTAAATGGCTGGCGACAGCCTTGATGATGATCAGCTTTCGCCTGCGAGTGAACGCACCAGTTCGACGATCGAACGACGCACACGCGCATCGTCGATCCTTGCAAACGCCTTGTTCAACTCCAACCCATCGCGCGAGCTGAGAACATCTGCGACATAGCTCTCGCCGGAGCTTTCGGCGAAACCTTCCGCAGAAGCGCCCGCTGCATTTGCGCCAGGTGCCTGATCATAAAAGTATTGCACCGAGACGTCGAGAACCTTGGCGATCTCGAAGAGACGGCTGGCGCCGATCCGGTTGATACCCTTCTCGTACTTCTGCACCTGCTGGAATGTGAGCCCGAGCAGTTCGCCGAGCTTTTCCTGGCTCATGCCCAACAGCATGCGGCGCATGCGGACACGCGTGCCGACATGCACATCGATCGGGTTCGCCTTGCGGGCGTTGCGGGCTTCCGCATTGGGCTCGCCCTTTTCGTATGTATCAACGCTTTTCATCATGATCGTCAGTCTCGGTCCTGGTGACCTAACTCATCCCAACATGTTTGGATGGCGTGTATCACAGCAGCGTTGGCGACCACCGTCGTAGCCAACTCGCTGTTGTCCGTCACTAGACCGAAACCGCAATTCGCATGCACGGTATTGCGCAACGCGCTTAACCGAACGCACGCGAAAAAAAGATCGATCCCGCAAACCATCCCAAACTGGTCACTATGTATAATATATGAATAAGCTCACCCCACCACACGTAAAGTGGCGCAGGTGCTGCAACGGGTAGACGGGTGTCGGCAACGCCACGAACGTTGAGCCCAATTAGGGCGAGAGTACGTCCATAGGGGTCGACAAGCGCCGAAATACCGTTGTTTGCGGCGCGTATCAATGGGACGCCCTCTTCGACGGCACGCACGCGGGCCATGTGAAAATGCTGTCGCGGCCCCGTCGTATTGCCGAACCAGCCGTCGTTGGTGACGTTGACGATTAAACTTGGACGGTGTTCGCCTTGAACCACCGCGCCTGGAAAAATTGCTTCGTAGCAGACCAAACCGATCAAAGGCGGCAATCCCGGAACATCGATCAGCGGACGTGGATTGCGGCCTGTCGTGAAGCCGCCGCGGATGCGGGTCAGTTGCTCAAGCCCCATGCTTTCCAGCAGATTTTGCAGGGGCAGATACTCACCGAACGGCACCAGATGTATCTTGTCGTAGACGGCGACGAGCCCTCCTTGCGGACCGAAGGCCATGAGGCTATTGAACGCCCGGCGCAGATGCAGACTTTTTGACGATGCATGCGCTGAAGACGCGGCGGCTTCGTTGGTCGTGCGGGGGATCGCACCGTCGCTATCGTGGCCATCGGGCCATTCGACGCGTAGCGCTCCTGAAATCAAGTGAACGCCGTTAGGCAACAAGTCGCCGATCTCCTTGAGCGCCTGGGGCGTCTCGAGCGGCAGGAACGGCATCGCCGCCTCCGGCCATATCACGTGCGTTATTCCTTTGAGATCATCGCGTATGCCGGATGGGTTCTGCCGCGACAGCGCGATGTGGAGATCGAAGATTTCACGCTGTTTTTCCGGCAACCATTTGTCGCGCTGCGGGACACTGGGCTGCACGATGCGCAGGTTGACCCCGGCGATGCGTGCGCCGCTGTCGCCATTGAGACGCCAGGTGCCGTAGGCCCACAAGACGGCAAGCACACCCGCTGCGATGGCTATTCCGGAAAAGGCCGGCCATGGCCTCGACGTGGGTGCAGGGCGCTCGCCAAGCGGGCGCGATGCGTCCGCCAACACGACCAGCGGCGCAGCAAAGACGATGACGGCAAGGACGCTCAACGCGTAGATGCCAACAAGCCCTGCGGACTGCATCAACGTCAGGGGGAAGGTCAGCGCATAGCCCAGCGTATTCCAGGGCAGACCGGTGAGCACGTGGCCGCGCAGGCCTTCGGCTATGCCGACCGCGGTCGCGAGAACCAGAATGCGCGTTGAACCCTCGCGCCAAAGCAGGCGCGCAAGGGCGGCGGCGAGTGCAAAGAAAAGGGCGAGACCGGCAGGCAGCAGCGTGATGGCGGCCGGCAGAAGCCAGGCAAACTTCTCGGCTTCGACGAGGAAGGCTTCGCCGATCCAGAACATGCCGAAGACGAAATACCCAAAGCCGAAGAACCAACCAGCGGCGGCCGCGCGCTTCAGGGCCGTTCTCCCGTTTGGCGATGCCGATCCGGCGTGAAGGTTTCGGTTCTCCTCGCCTGGTGCCCCGTGAGGGGCCGGCTCAGCGGCAGCACCGTCGATCAGCCAGACCAGGATGGGCATCGTCAGAAACAGCACGGGACTGGCGAAGAACGGCGCCATGGCGAGAACCGAAAGCGCGCCTGCGCCGAACGCAATCGCAGCACGGCGATAGCGCGTTGCCGCGCGCACTTTGTCCGCCAGCCGCTGCGCACGCGCGCTGACCCCATCGCCATGAGATGTCACGACTGCCCGCCCTGGGCTGTTTCGATGCTGGTCTTCGGCTTGTGGATCTTCAACTTCTTGACCCGCCGGGGATCGGCATCGAGTACCTCGAATTCGATCCCGGTGGCGTGACGCACGATCTCACCGCGCGAGGGCACGCGGCCGAGGATCGAGAACATGAGCCCGCCCAATGTGTCGATCTCCTCGGCCTCTTCCGGCGTCAGCAAGGTGACACCCAAATGCTCTTCGAGTTCAGCGACCGGCATGCGCGCGGAGGCCACCAAGCCATGCTTGGCGTCGGTCGACAGGTGCGCGTCCTCGGCTTCGTCATGCTCGTCCTCGATGTCGCCGACGATCTGTTCGACGAGATCCTCGATGGTGACCAGGCCGTCGGTGCCGCCGTATTCGTCGATCACCAGCGCCATGTGGATGCGCGTGGTCTGCATGCGAATGAGCAGGTTCATGGCCGGCATCGACGGCGGCGCGAACAGCAAGGTCCGCTTGATCTTGGTGGCGGATATGGGCCGCGACAGGTCGATCCTGGAAAAGTCGAGCGGCTCTGCGGCCGAGGAGGCTCCAGCCTCCTGCGCAGCCTCGTCCGGACTTACCGCGGCGGTCTTGGCGGCACCGGTCCCGTTGGCTTTTTCCGTGGCCGCTGCTTCAGCGCGGGCCTGCTCGACAATCCAGCCGAACAGGTCTTTCACATGCACCATGCCGCGCGGATCATCGAGCGTTTCGGAAAAAACCGGGATACGCGAAACGCCGGCATCCTCGAACTGCTTCAAAAGTTCGCTCAAAGGCTCGGTCTCGTCGATGGCGATGATATCGGCGCGCGGCACCATGATGTCCTCGACGCGACTGGCGCCAAAGCGCAGCAGACGCAGAAGCATGCCGCGCTCTTCGACGGTGAAGGCGCCCGCGGTGTCGGATTGCTCCTCGCGCAACGCATATTCGAGGGTATCGCGCAGCGTCTGCGGACCTTGCAGGCCGAGGCGGGTGCGCAATGCCGACAGCCATCCCAGAACTCCGCCGCGGGTTTCCTCCGCGCTGCCGTTTTCAGGTTTGGCTGCTGGTGTGTCGGTACTCATGGCTCGAATCTGGTGGGCTCGAATTTGGTAGGGTTGGGACAAAGGTTACGCATACCGGCTGGAATCATCCGTCCTGCGCATCGATGGGCGTCGAT
>CAZDNY010000085.1:0-9509 GCA_964506885.1 uncultured Hyphomicrobiaceae bacterium
GCCTCGGCGTGGGTCAAGCAGCACCTGGAGAGGAACCCGCGAGCTGCAAATCGGTTTGCATCGCGCCGCTATCTGCGCACGCACTTGCATGCGGTCAACGGCGCATGCGCAATCACGCATCTCACATTGCGAAACACTTGGTGAGGGAACGATTCTCGGGCTCCCCCCGTTTCTCTGCCAGTTGCCCTGACCGGCAACCGATACAGCATGAGAAAAAACACAAGTGAGCACCCCCGGAAGGAGTACCGCCATGAAGACCGCTATTGCTGCTTCGATCTTTGCACTTGCCGCCGCTAGCCCGGCCTTGGCGCAGGATACCAAGCCAGTATCGCCCGCACCGGCCGAAAAGACGCAGCGTATGGACTCGACGCAAGGTGCCGATCCGTCCATGAAGCCGGCCGAGCCCTCCACTATGCCCCGCGCCGGCGACAGCTCCGCGACCATGGGCAAGTCCGCCAAGAACACGGCTGCGAAAGGTGATTGGCGCGCCAGCAACCTCATTGGTTCCAGCATCCACAACGCCGCAAACGAGTCGATCGGTGATATCAACGATCTCCTGATCGGCGCAGATGGTCAGGTTTCGGCCGTTGTCGTCGGCGTCGGTGGCTTCCTCGGCATCGGCGAGAAGAACGTCGCCTTGCCGTTCAACGAGCTGTCGTTCTCCAAGAACCGGAATGGCAACACCGTCGTCATGAGCAAGGTGACCAAGCAGTCTCTGGAATCGATGCCGGAGTGGACGGCCCCCGAGAAGCTCTGAGCTTCCCGCATTTGCCGGGCCAATGACGATCGTGACCCGGCCTGACATCCAGACCGCCCGGCGCTTTGGCGCCGGGCGCCTTTTTCATCCCACCCTCACAACTTCTCCAGCGCAAGCGTCGCACGCTCCGTGCGGTGCGCCACATAGTCTTCCGATCGCATTTCCATGAGCCGCGACGCCGTCCGCGTGAACAGATCCGACCCGTCACCGGAGACATAGAGATCATCCGGCTGCGCATCTGCCGACACGATGATGCACACACCACTGTCGTAGAACGTGTCGATCAGATTGATGAACCGCCGCGCGTGGTCACGGCGCGCAGACCCCATCACCGGTATGTCGTCGATCATAACGGTATGGAACGCGTGCGCGATCGCCAGGTAATCGAGCGATCCGAGCGGGCGTTCGCATAGGTCGGCGAAAGTAAAGCGCGCCACGCCCGCAGCCGCGGCCGGCACGTTGAGCCGCCGTCCTTTCACCTCCAGAACCATCGGCTCAGGCGGGTGATGACCGGTCAACCGCTCCCAGTGCCCGTCCATGGCATCGCTGGCAGCCGCGTCGGCCGGCGTGAAATAGAGCGGCTGACCATGAAGCTTGTCGAGCCGGAAGTCCTTCGCCGACGCCAGTTCGACGACCTCCATGTTGTCCTCGATCAGGTCGATGAAGGGCAGGAACAGCTGCCGGTTGAGCCCATTGCGGTAGAGCTCGTGCGGCATCGCGTTGGACGTGGCCACCACGACCGCTTTTCGCTCGAACACCACCTTGAAGAGCCGCCCCAGGATCATCGCGTCCGCGATGTCCGTCACATGCAGCTCGTCGAAGCACAAAAGTCCCGGCGACCCGACCATCTCCGCCGCCACGTGGGGAATGGGATCGCCGTCGTGCCTTTTTCGGGCCGCTGCGATGCGCTCGTGGGCCTCGGCCATGAACTCGTGGAAATGATTGCGGCGCTTGGGTGCGAACTGGACCGTTTCGAAGAACAGATCCATCAGCATGGTCTTGCCGCGCCCGACGCCGCCATGGATGTACAGGCCACGCGGGACCGCAGCGGCCTTCTTCTGAAAGCGGGCAAACAGCCCCCCGCCACCACCCGACGACCGCGCCGCCAGAGCCTGCGCAAGCGCATCGAGGCGCTCGGCCACGCGCTCCTGGGCCGCATCGGGTTCGATCTCCCCGGCCGCACCCATCGCTCGATAGCGCTCGCGTACACTCGTGCTCATCAGCTCTCCAGCCAGCGCAGACCTGTTATGCCGTTTCGGCAAGGCTCGCGCACCTCCCCCGCCACGCCGCATTCCCTCATCGCCAAAAATGACCGCAAACTCCACCTGCACGAACGGCTAGTCGAGATAAGCGACGTTCAGTGCCCTGCCTTATCGATGTGGCACTGCAGCATCAAGTCGCGGTCGATTCGGCGCATGTCTTTGTTAAAAATAAATCTCTGCCTCCTATCTGTCGTATTGTGCAATGCAGTATATGGGCAGCCGGCCCGGTCAGCACGTTATGTGACCGAACGGCTCCGGGACGGCGCGCGAAACCGCCAAAAGACGGAAGGCGTCCTCCCGGATGAGCGAAAACCAGAGCGAGGTTCATCATGAGCGAGCACCGATTCTGGGGAGGAACCATTCGCAAGCTTTGGCCAACGGAAACCGACAAGTTCCGTGACCATCTCCTGCGTCTGGACAAAGAAACGCGGCGCCTGAGATTTGCCCACGGCGTCTCCGACGCGTTCGTCGAAGACTATGCGAACCGCATGTCCGACCTGGGCGGCATCGTCTACGGATATTTCGTCGATGGCGAAATGCGTGGCGCGGCCGAACTCCGGAAACTGGGTGACGTATGGGGACACGAAGCTGAAGCGGCGTTCTCCGTCGAAAAGCCCTTCCAGGAAAAAGGCATCGGCACCGAACTTATGGGACGCGTGATCCGCTCTGCGCGCAATCGTGGCGTCCACCTGCTCTATATGAGCTGCCTTGCCGAGAACGCGAAGATGCAGTCTGTCGCGCGCAAGCACGAAGCGGACCTGCGTTTCGAATATGGCGAGGTGGTCGGTGAGATCATTCCCGACGACGCGAGCTACTTCTCCTTCCTGGCCGAAGCCATGGAGGACCGCGTCGGCTACATGATGGCCGTCCTCGACCTCCAGTCGCGGCTGGCGAAGCCGAAGGCCGCCTGACGGCGAACAGCAAACGGCATCATTGAGAACGCGAAGCGCCGGAGACAGGTCTCCGGCGCTTCTTTCTGCCTCGATCGGCAACGACGCCCGCCTCACACCGAGGCACGCGGCTTGTCTATTGGTTCCGGAGTTCGCCGACACCCGCAGCTCGGTCGAAAGCGAACTTCGCCGACGGGACACGAGGGTGCGTCGCCCCACCGCCGGCTCATCGATCACCCACACACCGCGCGCGTGTTCCCCAGGCGTCCTGGACTACGTGCCGAAGTCACGCACATAGTCGCCGCGATTGTCGTTGGCCGAGCGTCCCGGCCGCGGCGCATGGCCTTCCTCTGTCAGGAACGCATCGACACGCGCCCGGGCGAGATCACGCCAAGCGCTGACAAGCCCCATGCGCTCGCAGGCCGAGCAATGCATTGCCAGCGGATCGGGAAGCGCCCAGTGCAGCAGCCGCGGCACACCGTTCCATACAGGCATGTCTTCCCACGCCACGTCCTCGCTCACCGTCAGGACGATTTCAAAGCGCGGCGCATGCGCGCCCGAAAAATCCCGCCAGTTCGTTGGCGAATGCCCGGAATCGACGATAATTCCAGCCTCTTTGAGAACCGCGAAGGTATAAGGATTGAACCGGGATGCCGGCTGCGAACCCGCACTGAAAGCCTGCCAGGTCCCATTCGAACGCGAATTGATCAGGGCCTCCACGATGGGCGACATCATCGAATTGGTCCTGCATACAATAAGTATGTTCTTCATCATCGGCTCCGATTGACGCCTTTCTTGCCTCCACCCCACGAGCAGGTGGCAACGCGGCGGTTCGGCACGCTTAAACGCTCCACTGATGACGCAGTCATGACAAGATCCGGGCGGCTGCGGACGCATTTCGGTGCTCGTCTTGAGCCGATGCCCGGAAATTGCGGCGCAGCGACGATCGATGGCCGGCCAATTTTTTGTGAGACCCGCAGCTATTCCGGCGCACCGCGCGAACGCCGCCTTTCGCTCGGCCGTTTGACCCGGCGCCTTCGCCTTACATCGTCAATGGACCGCCGGCACCAACGACGGTTCACACCCATCAGCCTTTTGCATTTCGCCTTCCTTGAGGACAGCACGGCTTTTAGTAACCAGGCGTCGCGCCACTATCCGCAACCGCCCTGCATCCTGTCGGCGCACCGTCTCTTATAAGCGCATGCACCGCCATCATCAGGAGCAGCGCAATCATCCGCAGATCGTTTGCGCAATTCGTGGCGGCGAAATCAAACGATGCGAGTCCCACGTGCAAAACGCGTCCAATCGATTTCGATTTTGCATCTCGCAATGCATCGCGCACCTTCATTTCATCTTCCATTTGCATCGCGCAAGCAGACCATCATGCTTTCCAATTCCAACTTCAAACATCCAAAACGGCAAAAATCGATGCCGTTACGCAACACTTTTGGTTCTGTTGAAAGAAAAATCGGGGTCGAGTTCATTTTGCATGTCAACAAAAACGTCGAACTTGCACATGATTTTTTTGTTCGAACTGATTCGAACTGATTCGAACCTCAGAGGGAGAGAGAGAACTATGGCTAAGACCGTGAAGAAAGTTGCGAAGAAGGCTCCGGCCAAGAAGGCTGCTGCCAAGCGCGCCCCCGCCAAGAAGGCGGCGGCGAAGAAGAAGGTTGCTGCGAAGAAGAAGGCTCCGGCCAAGAAGGCAGCTGCCCGCAAGCCGGCCGCTCGCAAGACGGCTGCTCGCAAGCCTGCCGCTCGCAAGGCTGCCGCCAAGAAGCCGGCTGCCAAGAAGAAGGCTCCTGCGAAGCGCGCTGCTGCTCGCAAGAAGAAGGCCGCCTAAAGCACCGGACATCACGCTCCAGGCCGGGCACCCGGAGCGTTACCGGTGGTTTCATGACCGCCCCTTCATCAAGACCGGTGGCAGCGAGACGCGCCATCGGTCTTGCTCTTTTTGGGACGCTGCTGAGGTCCTCTCGGCCGCCCACTCGCCCCAAGGCCCGTCCCCGAAAGCCACACTTGCATCGGCAATGGCAGTTTTGCCTGGGCCGCTGAAGCTGCGATTCGCCCGCATCAGGGTCGCCACCGACATCCCCCTTGTGCCGCAAGCCGCAAGCAGGCCTCCAGGCGCTTTCTCGTCCCGGCCCAATCCAAGCGCGTCGGCATGAAAAATCCCGGCAGCCGAACTGCCGGGACATTCTTTCTCACCAATTCCGGTTTACCGGCGAAAACGATACCGAGACCGCCTTAGACCCGCCGCTCGACCATCAGCTTTTTCAGTTCCGCGATGGCCTTCGCCGGCGACAGCCCCTTGGGACACGCCTTGGCGCAATTCATGATCGTGTGGCAGCGATAAAGACGAAACGGATCTTCCAGGTTGTCGAGCCGTTCGCCGGTCGCTTCGTCCCGGCTGTCGATCACCCAGCGATACGCCTGCAAAAGGATCGCGGGGCCCAGGTACCGGTCCGCATTCCACCAGTAGCTCGGGCACGATGCAGAACAGCACGCGCACAAGATGCACTCATAAAGTCCGTCGAGCTTCTCGCGATCCTCCCGCGACTGCTTCCACTCCTTCGGCGGCGGCGGCGTATCGGTCTTCAGCCACGGCTCGATCGACCGGTGCTGCGCGTAAAAGTGCGTCAGATCCGGCACCAGGTCCTTGACCACCTCCATATGCGGAAGCGGGTAGATCTTCACCGCCCCCTTGATGTCGTCGATCGCCTTCAGGCAGGCCAGCGTGTTGGTGCCGTCGATATTCATCGAGCACGAGCCGCAGATTCCCTCGCGGCAGGACCGTCGGAACGTCAGCGTCGGATCGATCTCGTTCTTGATCTTGATGACCGCGTCCAGAACCATCGGCCCGCACTGGTCGAGGTCGAGCCAATACGTATCGATCCGCGGGTTTTCCTCGTCGTCGGGATCCCACCTGTAGATCCGGAATTCCTTCCAGCGCCCGGCGCCGGTCGGCTTGTTCCAGGTCTTGCCGTCTTTGTAGGTGGAGTTCTTCGGAAGCGTGAGTTGGACCATCTTCAGACCCGTCCGGTTCTTTTTGCAGGGCCGCATCCCCTGCTGCACTGCACATTGACTTGCCCCCTGACCGACGAAGTGTCAACGCTACCAACGCATCAGTGACGGAACCGGATCTGAACGCCAGGCCGCCGCCACACACCGCCCCAAGGATTTCGCGGGCTCGCCCGTCCAAGATGAGAGCGCAATCATTCGCCCGGACTGCCCGCAAAAAGGGCTCGTTTCGACCCAGGAGCTTCAAACCTTGCCGCACCTTCGCATTTCCACCGCCCTCATCCTCCTCCTTATCCTTATCGGCCTGCCCGCAAACCTTGCCCATGCCGCCGGTCCTGACCCGATCTCCGGCCGCTGGACCGTCAAAAGCCTCGGCAGCACCACGCTCGACACCCCCGGCGGCGACATCACCTTCGATCCGGGCGACCGCTCGATCAGCGGCGCAACCGCCTGCAACTTCTTCCGCGGCGGTTACGAGCAGTCGGGCGAAACCCTCACCATCAAGGTCGGCATGATGACGCGGCGCGGTTGCATCGGCGACGCCGCCGAGCATGAACGCGCCTTCCTGCAAGCGATGGAGAAGACCCGCGCCTACCAGCTCGACGGCAAGCTGCTCTCACTCACCGGCGCTGACGGAACCATACTCGCTCAGCTGATCCAGACGCCCGACGCCGCCCTGGAAGGCACGCAGCACAAGATCGTGTCCTACCTCAAGGACGGCGGGCTGCATTCGGTTCGATCCGAAACGGGTGCCACCATCACGCTCCAGGACGGCAAGATCGCAGGCAACACCGGCTGCCGTTCCTTCGTCGCCGCCTACACGCGAGATGGCGACCGGCTACAGGTCGACGGCATCACACCCGCCGAGATCCCGAACCCCTGCGATGAAAGCGTGCGCGACCAGGACGCCGCGATACTCGCTGCCCTGCCGAAGGCCACCACCTTCGACACGTCCCGCAATCTGATCCGCCTGCTGGAGAAGCCCGACGGCAATGCCGTCCTCTGGATCACACCAAAGTCACCCTGAGGATGGCCGTCACCGACCGCCTGCAAGCGGCAGACCGGCCGATCACGACTGCCCGCCAAGGCGCATGATCCATTCCGCAACTGTGTGCCATTGCGGCGTCGCGCTGAGCGGGACCTGCACCAGCTTCCAGCCCAGATAGGCGCTTGCGCCGATCCAGAATGCCGGATGCACGGTTCCTCGCCTGCGCCAGTCCGCGATCATCGGGATCGACAACAGGCCCAGCGCGACCAGTGACGGCGCGACATCGACCGCGACCGGCGGCGGCCCCGGCGGAGCATCCGCTGGCGCCAGGAAGGTCAGGAACCAGCGTGCGATCGGCGCATCCAGGATGGTGATCGCGGCGACCAGCATCAGTCTCTTGTGCCAGTCCGTGCGACGCACGTTCATGACGGCCGCCGCAAAAATGATAGCGAACAGGAAGATCGAACCAAGCGGGACGATCGAGAACTCCAGACCGGCAGCCGTCTTGCCGATCGCCGCAGCCGCATACATGCGCTCAATCGAGGTCAAGATCCCCAGGAGCACCATCGCAGTCGCGAGCGAAATGGCGACCATACCCATCGACCGGTGCTTCGCGATCCGCCGGTTTGCGGCAAGCCACGTTTGCACGACGAAAAACAGCACCCAGCCGAAGAACGCGACGGCATGAACGTGAATGATCGGAGGCGCCGCCTGGGTACCGGCCATCAGCGGCAACCAGTACGTCGGTGCGAACCCCGCGAAGGCGACGACCGCAGCGACGATGGCCATATGGAAGTAAAGCCGATCCTCTGATGCCCGCACGGGTACGCCCGGCAACTGGCTGGCGGCTGAGACCATGATCGACCTCCCGAGACAGAGACGCAGATGCCGCCGGCCGACGTGGTGAGCCCAGGCTGTCTGGACACCGGCGAGGGTAGGCTAACCGGAAAACGAATAGGAGCGTTACCGACAGACGCGCGGATCTTTTGACGTGTCTCGAAAGGCAGCAGCTGCCACGCCGCCAAGGGGCCGCGCCCCATACTCCAGCATAGGCGCTGGACGCGGGCGGTCTTGGATATGCATGCATCGGAGACGGTCGACACAGACCGGACACAAGTTTGCGTTCCGACGATCCGTGGTAGGGCCAAGCGATCGGCAATCCGAATTTTCAATTTTGTTTTGGTTTCGCCGGAAAACCAAAAACAATGCGTATTTATATTGCCCGTTCGTCGTTGCAGCAGATCGCGCATGCAGGCACGCTTCCAGTGCAAACAACCAGCGATCACCCCCATGACGACACAGGGCACACGTCTGATGGACCGGCTGCGCGGCGCCTCCGCGCTCATCGCCCATGGCTTCGACGTATCGGCGTCGCCGTCAGGCGATGTCCTCATCGAACGCCACGGACACGTCTACGCCATCTGGCAGATCAGGATCGACGGCTATCATTTTCTGCCCACGGGCCACAGCGAGGCCACCTATATCACGAAGTCGATTGACGACGCCGTTGCACTTACCGAGCGCAGGTTCATGACTTTTCAACCATAGCCAACACGATCCACTCGTTCCCGCGGTCAGGTCATCACCGAACCGCCAGAAGACGCGGTGTCTTGCGGCAATCCGCTTCCTTTGTGCGATAAGCCAGATGCAGATAGAGCAGCAGCGACATCACTTCGCGTGCCGTCTCGCCGACGCTGTCGTCCGGTTGACCGCTAAGAGCGACCAGGGTCGCCGAGACCGAACGTTTGGCGTCTTCATAAAGGCCGGCGACCTCGGACAGGTCGGTTGCGCTCTGAACCGCCTGCAGAACCTTCCGCAACTCGCTTTCACACGAATGAAGCCGATCTAGCGCCATACGCCGCTCCTGCGTCTCGACCACGTCTCGACAG
Source organism: uncultured Hyphomicrobiaceae bacterium (assembly GCA_964506885.1). Classification (GTDB taxonomy): domain Bacteria; phylum Pseudomonadota; class Alphaproteobacteria; order Rhizobiales; family Hyphomicrobiaceae; genus JAEUMD01. The sequence goes on from CAZDNY010000085.1 coordinate 8,808, forward strand.
CAAGTCTATTTCCGTAAAATTTGACAAATACTTTATTCAGATCAAGGGAAATAGCGGTCGAACTATTCGCCCTGGATCTTCAGACCTGCGAACGTTTAGCCCGTGTTCGGACATACATATTACGGCCTAAAGGCCTCGTGCCCACGCCGGCCTCAATCGCGCCGCTTCAGGCGCCGCAATCGCCGTGCGAAGCTGCTCCAGTAGCCGCTCCTTGTCCGCACCCAGAGTCCCCTTCAGGACCAGCCAGTTCGAGGCGTGATCGGATCGGAAGATCGTCCGCTTCAATTCTAGCCGCGACAGCAGGAGTTCCATCTCTTCCATCAGCTCGACGATGCTCAGTTCCTGCCAGTCGTCGAAGCCTGAGCGAAACCGTTCCTCGCCCTTGGGGAAGCTCACCACCAGCGTCGCCAGGTACTCCGGCTGCGTTGCGTTCATTAGCGCTGCGGAGTTCACCGCATGCTGCCGCGACAGCGCCCTGCCGCCGAGACCGTTGAGGATCATCACCGAGCGCTTGATGCCGGCTTGCCCCAGCTTGTCCAGCGCATCACGCGTTGTCGCGAACGTCTCTCCCTTGTTGACGCGTGCCAGAACTTCGTCGTCACCCGATTCCGCACCGACGTAGACCATGTTGAGCCCGAGATCGGCCAGCACCTTCAGGTCATCCACCGACTTGCCCCGCACGTTTCGCGGCAGGCAATAGCT
>CAZDNY010000086.1:0-9499 GCA_964506885.1 uncultured Hyphomicrobiaceae bacterium
GGCAGGGCAGTGCGCAGGTCTTCGCGGTTCAAGGGCCCACGATAGCTTTCGACGATGGCGAGACTGCCGGAGACGCTTTCGCCATAGCGCGCGTAGGGCACCGCTTCACCGCGTCCGATGCGACCGGCAGCGTCGCGGATCTCGACAACGAGGACCTCAGCATGGGTTTTTGTGCCGCGCGAAATCACGAACGGCTCGCGTAGTGCGAGGCGTTCGCTGCGACAGGTGAGGCGGAGTTCGCTCATCGGGGCAGGGTCTCACGCAGCGCAGATTCGTCACGGCCGAACCGCTGACACTTCGACTAAACATGCTCTTTGAGTTGAGCATGTTTTTCACGCCGAACCGTAAACACTTCGGCTAAACATGCTCTAGCTGATGCGGCCGGACGCGTGCGCCAGCAACAGATAGACGCGGCCCATCGTCGAGGTCATGTGTGACTGTGCCAGCCGGCCCGAGCCATCGCGTGTTTCGGTATCGTGCAGGATGCGCTCGAAATCGGCGATGTAGCGGTTGATCGTCGATTGCAGGTTTGGGTCGTTGGGATAGCGCCGTGCCACCTCGTCGAAGACATGGCGGCCTTCGGCCGAGTAGATCGAGCGAACCATGATGCCGCGCTGGCCGGCCCGCAGGCGCTGCCAGATCACGGCTGCGGTGGCGCCGTCGAGCGCGCGCGCCAGCACATCGATGTCGAGCTTGAAGGGCTGTGCGGCTTCCGGCTGTGGCAAAGGCCGTGCCGGCGGCTGAGCCGAAGCCGGGGTGGGCGGAGCACCTGCGCCAGCGCGCTGTGGCTGTGGAGCGGCGCCATCTTCATGGGAGGCGCGCTTCAACAGGTCGCCGAGGGACCACGAGGAGGCATTGCCGTCGCCCTCCGGGGCGCCGCCGTGACGGCTGTGGTGGCCCGGCGCGCCGTGGGCTTGCGCTGAGCCCGAGACCTTGCCGCCGCGTGCGCCCAGCTCGCTGGCGAGGCTTTCCGACAGGGACGAAAGCCTGCGCGCGGAAGATCCGCTGCCTTCAGCCGACGCTGGCCGGCTGGCGGGGGCGGGCGCAGCGGCCGCAGCGCTATCGGCGGGCTTCAAGGCGCCGCCCTGGGCCATTGGCAGACCGATGTCGCGGCGCTGTGCTTCGCGATTGGCCAGACTGGACAGCTGATCGATGGCACGCAGCTGGTCCTGCAGGGCCTGACGCATGGCCTCGGCGGATTCGCGCGTCGTTTGCGGCAGCCGCTCGGCTTCCTGCTTGATGCGGGCCTGTTCGCGAGCCAGTTCGTCGGCGACGCGCTCGGCGCGCTTGCGCACGTCCTCGGAGGTTTCGGTAAAGCGGTGGGTCAGCGAGCCGAGCTGGGTGGAGACCTCGTCGGAGACGCGCTCGGCACGCTTGCGGACATCCTCGGATGTCTCGGTGAAGTGGTGCGTCAACGAGCCAAGCTGCGAGGACACCTCGGCCGAGACGTGCGAGAGGCGGTCTTTCAGCGCCTGCAGGGCGCGTGCGCTCTCGGCGTCGGTCTCAGACCGGAGCCGCTCGATTTCGGTCAATGCCTGCTCGCGATGCGTCTGGGTGCCGAGTTTGAGCTGCTCGGCAGCGGCCAGCGCGCGCGTTTCAGCTTCGCTCAGCGATCCCTCGATTGCGGTCGAGTAATCCTGCACGTGGCGGGTGAACTCGTCGGCCTTGCCGACCATGCGGTCAAGGGTGGCGGAGAGTTCGGCGTGGCGCGACTGTAGCGTGGAATCGATCTTGTAGTTGACGCTTTCGAGTGCGTTGGCGGCCTTGAGGATGGTATGGCCCTGCGCTTCGAAACGGTTGGTGAGGGAGCTGATCTGGGAGACCAGGTTCTCCGACACCGACTTGAGCATATCGGACTGACCGGCGAGACCCTCGATCGCCTTCAGGGACTGGCGCGTGATGTTCTCGCTCGTGCGGCGGACTGCGGTGATGCCCTGATTGAGCGACTCGTCGAGTTCCAGGGACTGGCGCGAGATCGTCTCGGAGAAGGTGTGCGCGTGGTTCTCAAGTGCGGACGTGAGTGCCTTTGCGCGGTTGTCGACGGCCTGATCGATGGCGCGCGTCGATTTCTGGATGGCCTCGTCGAAGAGTTGCAGACGGCCCTCGAACGCTGAGTCAAGCGCGCGCGTGCGTTCGATCAGCTGCTGGTCGAGCTTTCCGGCGCGCGCAGCAAGCGTGCTGTCGAGCGCGCGTGCGTATTCCTCGAAGACCGCCTGGAGGTTGGTGGTGCGATTGGCAATCGCCTTGTCGAGCGTGTTCATGTGCTCGGCAAAGGAACTCTGCATCTGCGAGGTGCGTTGGGACAACGCCTGCGCCAGGGCGCCGGTGTAGGTCTCAAGCATCTTCTGCATGTCTTCGGAGCGCGTTCCCAGCGACTCGCCCAGGCGCTTGGAGCGGTCGTCCATCATCGCCTGCAGGCGCTGGCCGTGTGAGCCGAGCATGGTCCCGAGCTGGTCGGTGCGCTGGGTGAGCGCTTCGCCGAGCGCGCCAGTGTAGTTTTCCAGCACGCCCTGCAGTTCCGTGGTGCGGCCGCCCAGTTCGCTTTCCAGCGACGAGACGCTCTTTGCGAGCGAGGATTCCAGCTGATTGAGATTGTCGCCTGCGCCCTTGATAATGTGCGACAGGTTGGTCTGCTGGTTGGAGAGCTTCTCGATCAGGACGGGAACCTCGCGGCCCAGTGTGCGCAAGGTGTCGTTGAAGCTCACCGATGTCGATGTCAGCGCGTGGCGTTCATTGGCCAGTTCGTTGATCAGACCGCGAATGCGCCGTTCGTTCTCCTCATACGAGCGCTCCAGCGCGGCAACCTCGTTGTGGACCAGTGCTTCCAGTTCGCCGGCGCGGCCGAGCGCGCGGCCGACGGCTTCGTTCATGAAGCCGACCTGCCGGCGTACAGCCTGGCCGAGCGAGGCAATGGAGTCCTCGGCCATGCGGTCGGGCTCGGCCAGTCGAATAGCGACTTCGGTCATCGTTGAGGAACGCAGCCGCAGTTCCTCGGCGCGCCAGCTCAACAATGCCAGCAACCAGATGACGGCGATCGGAACGATGATGGCGGCGCCGGTCAGGAAGGTCGTCGGCTTTGTGAGGATTGTGCCCCAGCTCGACAGGGCAGCTTCCGACGATAGCGACAGGTATGCGAAGACGAGCCCGACAAGCGCCCAGGCGACGCTGGCGATGGCGGCATGCCGATAGATCTGATTGGAGGGCTTCTGCTCGAGCGCGTAGATCAGGCCGCCAATAGAGGGGGCGTCATCGTTGGCGGCGACCTTGCCCCGGACCGGACCGGCGGGGCGGCGCCGCGCAATGCGCTTGCGGGTTTCCGCGTCGTCGAGGTCGGCGTCGCCTGCTTCGTCGAAATCGAAGCGCGTTGCCTCTTCGATGTCGATCTTGTGCGGGCCGTTGTCGGCGTCCGGCTGGGCGGCAGGTTCGGCGGGTGCGGCGAACGCCAGGGTCGGCCCCCCCGCGCCTGCCGCTGCCATCGGCCGCGGTGGTGGGGTGGGCGTTTGCGGCGCAGAGGAACGCATCGCCGACAGATCGGGCGCGGGCGGAGGGGCAGCGCTGGGGCGGGCGGGAGCCTGCGATTCGGGCTTTGATGGCAATGAGGAGGCCGGATCAGCCGCGGACATGCCGGTGGGCAGTCCGGGAGGCGTCGGAATCGGTTTTGGGGGTGGCCCGCCTGCAGGAGAGGTCTTTGCGCCGGGCAGCGGCGGCGGCGCTGGTGGAGTCGCTATGTTCTTGATGTTTTTGGTCTTGCCCGCAGCGGTGTCCGTCTGCGGTTCGGGCGTCAGGAACGACAGCGGAGCGCGCGGTTCGGCCAGCGATGCTAAGCTCACGGGACGGGATGCGGTCTTGCCGGACGTTGCTGCATCCATGCCTGCCGGTTGCGTCGGTGTTGGCTGGGTCGCATCCGGCTTGGATGGCATTTGTGACGATGGCGGCGTTGTTGCCGCGGGAGGCTGCAGGCCCGGGGTCGCCGGAGCCGTGGCCTTGGCGTCTTTGCGGCCCTTCTTGGAGTTGGCGGCTTTGGCATCACCGGTTGTGGCGGGCGCGGCGTCTGCAGCCGGCCCGGCAGTCTTGGAACCCGAACTCTTCTTAGACTGGTCGTGTGCCATCGAACGCCTGATCTCGCGCGCCAGACGCCGGCGCGCCCCCCGGACCAACTTTAAGCATGATGCCATGTTTTCGAAAGTCGCTTTTGGCGGACTCCCGACGACATGGTGAAAAGTTCCCGCTGTGCACATGCCCCGTCGGTTCACCGCGTATTCCGGGGCTAGCGATGCTTTAGGGCGAAACCAAGATAGGTTCGCTGCGGGAGCGCTAAGGGCCCTCAAAATCCACGGCTTGTCAAACCTTTAACCATTTCATGGCAGGCCGATACAACACCTTTACGTACCTTTATCCCAAGCATCTTAGTCTGAGCGGTCAGCACCCGTTCGATCCGTGCGCGTTATGCCGGCTGATGGTGATCGCGGGATTGGTGCCAAGTTTCAGGAGGTCGGGCGCATGGGTTCAAGTGCCGCCTTCACAGTGAGGTCCGTTTGCACACGTCGAGAGAGGTGCCCATGACGATCGATCCGGCGCAGACGCGCGGTTATCAGCGGCGATGGGACGCGGGCTGTCAGGCCGTCGAGGAGGCCCGGGCCGCATGGGGTGCCGGGACGCCCCTCGATCACGCTCACCTCGCGCGCTACACGCTAGGTGACAAGGCACTAGAGCTTGAAATCCTGGATCTTTTTCTTGGGGAGGCGCCGCAGACGCTGGGCCGGCTGGAAGATCTGGCCGCCACCTTGCCGGCGGATGCCAAAGCCTGGATGCAGGGTTGCCATACGCTCAAGGGATCGGCCAGGGCCGTCGGAGCGGTGCATGTCGCAGCCGCCGCCGAGCGGGGCGAGCGGGAGGGCGAACTGACGATCGCTCGGCTGCAGCATCACGTCACCGCCATGTCGGCGGCGTTGCGAGAGGTGTCCGACTACATCGGGGACTGGCGCGTTCGGGCCTAGCCTGGGCGGCGACGATCAGGCAGGGCATCAGATCAGCTTTGGCCCGGCCGCAGTAGACGCCGGGCCGGGCCGCTGCGGTCTCTGGGAGGCCAAAGCCGGGCCTGCGTCCAAGCGGTTGCTTGAATTTGTGGTCCCATCCGACTAAACGTGCGCTGCCCGCAGAACACTAGGAAAATTGCCGCGTCCATGCGGCCCCTGGTGGTCTCATCCGATAGTTTCGAGGAGCGAGGAGCAGCCTCAAATCCCATGGCCAAGATCACCTTCATCCAGCCCGACGGAAGCAGCCAGGTCGTCGAGGCACAAGCCGGCGTGACCGTAATGGAAGCCGCCAAGTTGCATGAGGTTCCCGGCATCGAGGCCGAGTGCGGCGGCGCCTGCGCTTGCGCGACGTGCCACGTCTATGTGGACCCGGAGTGGCGGGACAAGACGGGCGCCCCCTCCGAGATGGAAGAGGACATGCTCGATTTTGCCTTCGATGTGCGCGAGGAAAGCCGGCTGTCTTGCCAGATCAAGGTGACTGACGATCTCGACGGGCTGGTTCTACGCGTGCCGGCCAAGCAGTATTGATCAGCGACCAGGCGTGCGGTGCGCGTGCGTGTGCGCAACCGGCATGCGCATGTGCGAGAAGGTATGCGAGGGCGCGGGTGCGATCTGCGGCGTCCTTGAGCGAGCGAAGGAGCCAAGCCGATGCTGGATAAGACCCCCGAGAACGGTGGCGGTGCCATCGAGACCGATGTCGTCATCATCGGTGCTGGTCCAGTCGGTCTGTTCGCGGTGTTCGAACTGGGGCTGCTCGACGTCAAGGCGCATCTGGTCGACATTCTCGACAAGGTCGGCGGTCAATGCGCCGAACTCTATCCGGAAAAGCCGATCTACGACATTCCGGGATTGCCGGTCGTCACGGGGCAGGAACTGACCGACCAGCTGATGGAACAGATCAAGCCGTTCGGCGCGACGTTCCATCTGGGTGAGCGGATCGATGGATTGTCGCGCGAGGGTGACCGGTTCCGGCTGGTCACCGACCAGGGCACCACGTTCATGACGAAGGTGGTCGTCATTGCCGCGGGTGGCGGGTCATTCACGCCCAAGCGTCCGCCGCTCGAGGGCATCGAGACTTACGAGGGCAAGTCGGTGTTCTACTCGGTGCGCAAGATGGCCGAGTTCATGGACAAGGACGTCATCATCGTCGGTGGCGGCGACAGCGCGCTCGACTGGACGCTCAATCTGCAGCCGATCGCGAAGTCGGTGACGCTCGTACACCGCCGTGACGATTTCCGTGGCGCGCCGCATTCGGTCGAAAAGATGCGCCAGCTCGTAGCGGACGGGAAGATGAAGCTCGTCATCGGTCAGGTCACTGCGCTGCACGGCAACGATGGCTGGCTCGATGCCGTGACGATCAAGACCAAGGAAGGCGAGGAGCGCGTCGCAGCGACGGCGATGATGCCCTTCTTCGGTCTGACCATGAAGCTCGGTCCGATCGCCGATTGGGGTCTCAATCTGGAAGAGAACCTCATTCCCGTCGATACGGAAAAGTTCGAGACGAGCGAGCCGGGCATTTTTGCCATCGGTGACATCAACACCTATCCGGGCAAGCTCAAACTCATCTTGTCGGGTTTCCACGAGGCCGCGCTGATGGCGCAAAAGGCGCACCAGTACGTCTATCCGGGCAAGAAGGTGCTGTTCCAGTACACGACCTCGTCATCGAACCTGCAAAAGAAGCTCGGCGTGCGCTGAGCGGCGCAGCCGGTCCGCGAATTGAGCAGGTTCCTGCTGGTGCCGGTGCCTATGGGTCCTTGCAGGAGCCGATTGCGAAGCGGCGGTTATTCCCGTGATGCTGATTGTCCTGCCTTCAGGCGCCGGACGAGACGGGTGGTCGTGTTGAGCGCTGCTTTGAGCGAGCGCCGTGCGTGTGTCAGATAGAGCTTGGCGAATGCGTGCCCACGCGGGCTCAAGCCATAAGCCCAGTCGGCAACCTCGATGCTGCCATCGGCCCAATCGAGCTTGTAGGCGTCTGCGGGCGCCATCAGATCGTAGATGCGAAGTCCGTCGTGCATGGCATCGCGCACGCTCTGCTCGATGAGCAGCTGGCCGACGCTGGCGCGTTCGAACTTGAGTGCGTAGACGATGATGTGGACGGCTCGCCGGCCCTTACAGTCGAAGGCGACCTCAAGGGCAGCACTTTCGCCACGCGTTTCCAGGCTGGTGATGACAGCGCCGACGGGGCGTTCGGCTGCGGTTGCGACGGTTGAGAAGAATTCGCGGGTGGCAGGGTTGGCGAGCGCGCGCGAGACCAGGCCGCGGTGCTTGAGCCAGGCGCGCTTGAGCGAGACGGCGAGGGCTGCCAGTTCGCCTGCGCGCGTGCCGGACGTGTAGCGGGCGATCGTCGCAGGCGAGCGCTCCTCGAAGCGGCGCAGCAGACGGCGGCGGTTCTTGCGCGCTTTGGACGAGTAGCGCTTTTCGTAGGTTTCGTAATCGGGGGCCGTCGTCAGGTCGAGAAACGGCGCGAGCTGGCGCTCGGTGACAGTGGCGCCCTTTTCGGCCAGCAGCGGAGCAATGTTGGAATCGGCCCGCACCTTGCGGAAAGACAGCACGTCGATGCCCGCGGTCTCGATGATTACATTCCAGGCGCGCTCGAGCAGGTCGCGACCGCCGCGCGCGGGATCGACCAGCACATCGCCATACTGTCCGACGGGATCGCCTGCAAAGCCCAGGATGGTCAGGCCGGCGCGGCGCTGGCGCACGAAGGGACACAGCAGGACCAGGCGGCCGGAACGACGACCGGCGATGATGAAAAGACCGCAATCCTCTTCGTCACCTGTCCCAGCGGGCAGGAAGTGATTGGCCCAATGCCAGATCCAGTTGAAGGTCTGGAAGACGTGCGTGTCGCGGGCTGCCTCCTCGAACAGGGCGTTCCATTCGGCTTCAAGGGTCCCAAGGCCGGCGCGCGTGGTGATCACCTCGAGCTCATCGGCCTCGGGCACAAGAGTTGGTCCATCAGCCCGGGGGTTGGCTGCGCGGGTCATTTTGGCCTGTTCCGTGTGCCATTTCGGGGCGTCGGAGATGCTTGAGGTGCGCTGTTGGGCGCTGGCAGTGGCCAACATGGGGGGTCGCTCCGGGATCGGCTGATGCATCGTGCGTGTGACGAGCAATCGTTGTGCCAATGCGTCCGGGCGGCCGGCGCGCAGGAGGGGCGGCCAGTCGTGCTTAAACCTCTGAGATTTCAGCGAGTGCCAGGGTAAGCAGCAGGCCAACAGCTAGCCACAGGGAGATGCGGCCGCGTCGTGTCGGGGCGCCCGCATTCATGATGAGCGCCGCCAGCAGCGTGAGGGCGGCGATCAGATTGATCGCGATGAGACCGTAAAGTCCAAGCCCTTTCGATCCGGGCAGGCGAATCTCGATGAACGTCGCGGCAGCCAGTCCGATCAGCAGGGCGCCTGCGAGGCGCGGCCACAAGCCCGTTGGGGGGCGTGGCAGGCCGAACAGTGATAGGGTGCTCAAAGGCGCGAATAACAGCGGCACGCCGAACACCAGCTTGATAATCACTTCCAGAAAAAGGATTTGGGACACAGCAAACGTCAATCCGTTTCGCGCGGACGGCGGGGCCGTGGCCGCGGGCGGCGTCAGGAACACACGCAGTCTCAACACGAGTGATGGGCGCCGATAAGCCTCAGGCTACCGGCCCATCTTCTCGTGCTGTTTGTCCCACCACTCGCTGGTGCCCATCTTCGGGCCCTTGTCGACTTCGTCGTTCTCGCCATCGAAGAGGTTGCCGAAGAAACCGCCGTCGTCTGAAGCGACCTTCTTGATCTCGCGTGGCGTGTAATCGCCCGCCAGATGGCGTGTGAGGTCTTCCTTGATCTCCTTCGACTTGGCCTGGGTGCAGTAGTCCTGACTGGGAGCTATGCCACGCGAGATGCCATTGAAGGAGACGTCATAGATCTTTTCCACCTTGGCCATATCGGCGACTGGTGTACCCATGGTCGCCTCGGCCGCTAGGAACTGCTGCTTGAGCCTGACGGGATCGAAATAGAACCCGCACTTGACCGCGCGTGCGGAGGTCGAGCCGACCTGGAATGCCCGCTGCGTGGGGTCATTCTTCACGCCCGGAGCTTCGGCTTGCGTGGTCGCCGTCGCACCCGGCTGTGGTGTCGTTCCCGATACCGAGCCTGTCGATAACGAGGGCAAGGCCGGTCCGCCCGAGCAGGCGCCGAGCAACAGCGCGGCGGTTGCCGCCGTCAAGCTGGCCAATGCGGTCTTCATGTCTGGTCTCGCAGGTTCCCTCATGCGCTGCAGAGACAATCGCGCGGCGGCTGGCTGGCGTCAATTGCACATCAATCAGGCATGTGGACGGGACGGCCAATTTGGCCGATCTGCAACACAATTTGAACGGAAGCCGGGCGGGTCGGCACGATCCGAGGCGCCGGGCGACGTTAGGCCCCAGCCGTGCGACGCTTGTTGCCGGTGCCGGCCCGTCAGGCCTGCGCATGTGATGTCAGCGCATC
>CAZDNY010000087.1:0-9375 GCA_964506885.1 uncultured Hyphomicrobiaceae bacterium
GGCAATGGCGCCGGCGCACAGATAGTGTTTGCCCCCGACATCGACCACGAGGTCCGGGTTTGCGCAGACGAAGGGAAGCTTGCGCGCCAGCGCCACCTCGAGCCGTGCGCGATAGTCTTCGGCGGTCTCGTTGATATCATCGTCCAGGCCGCTGCACAGGATCGCGTCAGCCTCTTCGAGCGGCGCCGACGGCCAGTGCAGGTTGTTGAACAGGGCGGCATCCCGCTCCACCGGGCCGATCCAGTGCAGCCGTTCGTAGCCCTTCGCATCGATATGTGCCAGCGCGATATCGCCTGACGAGACGATCGCATCCCACGCCCCGCGCGGCACCTTCTTGTCTGCCAGCATCTCGGCAACCCGCGTATTGGGAACCGGCGCATTCGAAACGAGGATGACTGTGCCTCCACTGGCCCGGAAATGCTCCAGCGCCTCGGTGGCGTCCTGGTAGGCGGTCAGACCATCGTGCACCACGCCCCACACATCTGAGAACAGAACGTCGTAACGCGCCAGCAACGATCGGCCATGCGAAAAGATCGGCGGGACCGCGTCGTCGCGGGCGGGAGTGTTCTTCATATCCATGATCAGTGGTTGCCTTCGTGATCTGCCAGGCCGCACTCGGTATGCCCGTCGCAGCTTCTTTGAGGCTGACGACGTGCGCACTCTACAATAAGGGCTGGCGGCACGCCGTAATTTGATCGAGCGCATGCTTGAGCGCCCCTGTTTGCGGCACTTTAGGCTATTTTGCAGGCAGGTCGATGCACAATTGGGCGACGGCAGAACATGCCGCCTCCCAGAGCGGTCGCTCCGGCCGGACGGGACAGAATGTCCCGATGATGCCGTTCTGTCCGCGTCGGTATAAGGTGTGGGGCCTTGGCCGAGGTGCACACGGCACTTATCGGACCTGGCTCACAGGGCAGCGTCGCGGAGATTGATGTGAAGAACAGCGCTGTTCAATCAGCCGCAGCAGGACGGGCAGGCGCCACGCCTTTGTTCAGCGCACGCGATGTGACCAAGGTCTACCGCACCGGTGATGTCGAGGTTCGCGCGCTCAATGGCGTCGACCTCGACCTCTATGAGCACGAAATCCTGGTGCTCCTGGGACCGTCCGGCTCAGGCAAGTCGACGCTTCTCAATATTCTGGGCGGCCTCGATCATCCCACAGCAGGCAGCATCGTGTTCAGGGACGAGGAGTTGACCCAGTTCGACGAGGAAGCCCTGACCGACTACCGGCGCCGCCACGTCGGCTTCGTTTTCCAGTTCTACAATCTGGTACCGTCGCTCACCGCTCGCGAAAACGTCGAACTGGTCACCGAGATAGCCGAAAATGCCATGACACCCGAGGAGGCGCTGCAACTCGTGGGGCTCGAGGAGCGCATGGATCATTTTCCCTCTCAGATGTCGGGCGGCGAGCAGCAGCGTGTGGCCATTGCCCGCGCCATCGCCAAGCGCCCCGAAGTTCTTTTGTGCGACGAACCAACTGGCGCGCTGGACAGCAAGACCGGCATTCTCGTTCTGGAAGCCTTGCTCGCCGTCAGCCGCTCCGTCGATACCACGATGGTCATCATCACCCACAATGCAGCCATTCAGCGCATCGCCCACCGGGTCGCATTCTTCGCAGACGGCCGCATTACCGAAGTCAAGGCGATCGAAGAGCGTCTCCAGCCCTCCGATATTTCCTGGTAAGCCATGACCGTTCTGGACAGAAAGATCCTCCGGGACTTGCGGCGCCTGTGGTCACAGGCCCTCGCCATAGCGCTTGTCATGGCCGCCGGCGTCGCCACACTGATCCTGGCTGTCGGCGCCTATCAGTCCCTCGAGGAGACGCGCGCTGCATATTATGAGCGTCACAGCTTTGCCGATGTCTTCGCGGAGCTGACGCGCGCTCCCGACCACCTCACGCAGCGGATCGAGCGGATCGACGGTGTCGTCGCTGTCGAGACGAGGATTTCGGAGTCCGCCATTCTCGATGTGCTGGGCTTCGAGCCACCCGTAACGGGTCTCGTTCTGTCTCTGCGCGATCACCGCATGCCCCGCCTCAATCGGCCCTACCTGCGCATGGGGCGCTTTCCCGATGCCGGTTCGCCGAGCGAGGCCACCGTCAACGAGGCGTTCGCAAATGCCCACGGACTCACGATCGGCAGTACCTTCAGCGCCATTCTGAATGGCAGGAAAAGGAAGCTCACGATTGTCGGCCTCGTGCTCTCGCCGGAATTCATCTACGCGATCGGTCCGGGCGATCTCGTCCCCGACAACCGGCGCTTTGCGGTCATCTGGATGTCCCGCACTACGCTTGAGGACATTTTCGATCTGGAAGGTGCATTCAACGCTGTGGCATTGAAGCTGTCCCACGGCGCGTCCGAACAATCCGTCATAGAACAGCTGGACAACATGCTCGAGCGCTATGGCGGCAGCGGAGCCACGGGCCGCGCAGACCAGCTGTCGCATGCCTTTCTCGATGCCGAATTGAAGCAGTTGCGCGCTCTGGCGCGGATCATTCCGCCGATCTTCCTTTTCGTATCTGCCTTCCTGATCAACATGACCCTGACCCGATTGATCGCGCTCGAGCGGGAACAGATCGGGCTGCTGAAGGCGCTCGGCTATGAAAAGCTGCCAATTGCGTTCCACTACATGAAGCTCGTTGCCGTCATCGCGTTCTTCGGAATCGTCATCGGCATTGCGCTGGGCACGCGCTTCGGCCAGGGGCTGACCCGCCTCTATTCGGAGTTCTTCAATTTTCCGTTTCTGGTCTTCGCGCGCGATCCGGCGATCTATCTGCTCTCGGCCGCCGTATGTCTCGCCGCCGCGGCTGCCGGTGCCGCACGCGCTGTTTTTGCGGTCGTCAGACTCGACCCGGTTGTCGCCATGAAGCCGCCCGCCCCGCCGCGCTATCGCCGCACGTGGAGCGAGCGCCATGCGCTGTTCCGGCACCTCAGTCAGATGACCGTGATCTCCATCCGCCACATCATCCGCTGGCCCGTGCGTGCGGCCTTCACCACACTGGGTGTGGCACTCGCCTGCGCGCTGCTCGTGGTTTCGCTGTTCTCCTTCGACTCCATCGAACACATGATCGATGTCAGCTTTTTCATCGCGCAACGCCAGGATGCGACGCTGACACTGGCAGAACGGAGCGATCAGCGTGTCATGCATTCGATTGCAAATCTGCCAGGTGTGATGCGCGCCGAGCCCTTTCGGTCCGTTCCGGTTCGCATGCGCAACGGCCAGCACGAGAAGCTGCTCAGCATTCAGGGCAAGCCACGTCGGCCTGCACTCTCCCGCGTGATCGATCTGGATCTCAATCCGGTGAGCCTGCCCGAGGAAGGACTGGTCATAGACGAGCGCGTGGCTCAGGTTCTGCATCTTCGGCGCGGTGATTTTGTCGAAGTCGAATTCCTGGATGGGCGAAAGCGTGCCCCGCGCATGATGGCGCAACTGGACGGCCATGCAGACGAGATGCAATTGCCCACCAGCCGGGTCTATGTCCCCATTGCCGACGTGATCCGCTCCTATTTCGGGCTTTCCGCGTTCATGGAGATTTCCGCGCTGGGCCGCCTGCGTGGTGAGGGTCCCGTGGTCAACGGGGCCTTCGTGCAATACGATCGCAACCGGCAAACGGAGTTTTTCGCGGCCATCAAGGACACGCCGGAGATGGCCGGCATCGGTCTGCGCAGTGTGTCCCTGTCGAAGTTTCGCGAGACACTGGAAAAGAACATCGACATGATGGTGACGATCTACGCCGCCCTCGCCATCATCGTGGCAGTGGGTGTTGTCTACAACTCGGCGCGCATTCAGCTATCCGAGCAGGCGCGCGAACTGGCGAGTCTCCGCGTCCTGGGGTTCACGCGCGCGGAAGTGAGCCGCGTGCTCGTCCTGGAGTTGGCAATTCTCGTGATACTCGCCCAACCGCTCGGCTGGGTGCTGGGCTATGCGTTTTCGTGGCTGACGATCCAGGGATTTTCCAGCGATCTTTACCGCGCCCCGCTGATCATCAATCTGGCGACGTATGCCTGGTCCAGCATTGTCGTCGGTAGCGCCGCGATCCTTGCTGCGTTGCTGGTCCGCCGACGCATCGACAAGCTCGATCTCATCGCCGTTTTGAAAACGAGAGAATAAGCACCCATGAAGTTGAATAGCTGGTTGACGCAAAGGCCCAGGATCGGCATCGCTGCCGCGATCCTGGCCGCCGTCGTGGTGCTCTACTTCATTCTCAGGCCGGCGGCGGTGCCGGTCGACACGGCGATCCTCACGCGGGGCCCCTTGAAGGTCACCGTCGAGGAAGAGGGCAAGACCCGCATCAAGGATGTCTTCATCGTGTCCGCTCCGATCGCCGGGCGGGTGCTGCGCTCGCCGCTGGAGGTGGGTGACGCGGTGGAGAAGAACACGACGTCGGTCGCTGCCATCGAACCCAGCCCGCCGCCGTTCCTCGATCTGCGCAGCCGCAGCGAATTGCAGGCTCAGATTCAGGCGTCGCGCGCCGCTGTTGAGTCCGCGCGTGCCGAGATCACCCAGATTGAGGCAGAGCTCGGCTTCGCCGAAAAGGAGCTGGAGCGCACACAGTCCCTGACCCAACGCAACGTCGTTTCCGAGCGTGCCCTGGAGAAGGCGCGCACCGATGTGGACGCGCGCAAGGCGGCCCTGGCACGTGCCAAGGCAAACCTGACCGTTCGTCAGCGCGAACTTGAGAGCGTCAGCGCACGCGCCATCGGTCCGGAAGGGTCCCTCGTACAGAACTACGCGCAGACCTGCTGTCTGACAGTCACCTCGCCAGTCAGCGGACGCGTCCTGGAGATCTACAAGAAGAGCGAGCAGATCGTCCCGCAGGGCACACCGTTGGTCGAGATCGGCGATCCGGCCAACCTGGAAATCGTCGTCGAGCTGCTGTCCGCCGATGCGGTGCGCGTGAAGGAAGGTGCGCCCGCAGTGGTCACCGCCTGGGGCGGGCCGGATCTCGCTGCCAAAGTTAGCCGCATCGAGCCCACCGGCTTCACGAAGGTGTCGGCCCTGGGCATCGAGGAACAGCGCGTGCGAGTCCTGCTCGATTTTGAAAAGCCCCAGGCCGAACAGGATGCGGGCCGCCTGGGTCACGGCTACCGCGTCTACGTCAGGATTACGATCCACGATATCGACGACACGTTGCTCGTACCGCTCGGCGCCTTGTTTCGCCACAAGGACGAATGGGCAGTTTACGTCGATGCCGGCGGCACGGCTGAACTCCGGAGCATTGAAATCGGGCACCGCGACGCCACACGGGCCGAGGTCACCAAGGGCTTGCGCAAGGGCGAGCGCATCGTCCTCCATCCCAGTGATCGCGTTGTCGACGGCGCACGCATCATCGAGCGGACGAGCGGGGACTAGATCATTTCCGCCTAAGGCCGATCCAGCAAAACCTGAAACGCTCTAGCCGCCTGTCGACTGCCCCCACGCGTCGCATTGAGAACATCAATTTCCAGTCGGTGCGCCGGCGTCTGCGCCGCCTCATCCCGCCGTTGGCCCCGGTACGGGGATCGGCTGGTCCTGGCCTTCGTTCTCGTCGTCGTCCTCGGCGTCGCCGCTGTGCCACCAACGGCCCTCGCGCACACTCTGGAACACGACATAGAGCATGGGGATCAGGAAAATGCCGAACAGCGTTGCCGCCACCATGCCGGCGAGAACCGGCAGGCCGACCGCAAACATGCTGTCCGCTCCCGGGCCCTGCGCGCGCACCAGGGGGATGAGGCCGGCGATGAAGGCGAAGCTCGTCATCATCACCGGTCGGAAGCGCTGATGCGCGCCTGTGATTGCCGACTCGCGGATGCTCTTGCCTTCCGCGCGGCGCGCAAGCGAGAACTCCGTCATGAGGATCGAGTTCTTGGCGGCCAGTGCAATGAGGACGACGATGCCGATCTGCGCGTAGAGCACGAAGCTCATGTGCGACAGGTACAAGGCCAGCATGGCCCCGAGGATCGCAACGACGACGGACATGAGCACGGGGATCGGCACATTCCAGCTTTCATAGAGCGCCACCAGGAACAGGAAGGCAAAGACGATGGCGAAACCGATCACGATCGGCGTCTGTCCGGCCGAGAGTTTCTGTTCCAGCGCCTGCCCCGTCCATTCGAATGCGTAACCGGATGGTAGCGTCGTGCGCGACACTGTCTCCATCGCTGCCAGCGCTTCGCCATCGCCGCTTCCCGGTGAAGGGCTGCCATTGATCGCAACCGCCCGGTAGTTGTTGTAGCGCACGATCGACCGGGGCCCCGCGTCCAGCGTTGCGCGCGCCACGGCAGACAGCGGGATGACGTCGCCGTCTTTGTTCTTGACCTGGATACGATAGATCGAATCGATCGAAGCCCGGTAGGCCTGTTCGGCCATCACACGCACGGTCCACGTGCGCCCGAAAAGGTTGAAGTCGTTGACGTAGTAGCCGCCCAGTGTCGCCTGCAGCGCGGCGAACAGGTCCGACAGCTTCAAGCCCAGGACCTGGACCTTGTCGCGGTCGATCTCCAGCTTGATTTGCGGTGTGGAGGCTTCGAAGGTGGAAAAGACACGGGAGAGTTGGGGCTGGTTGTTCGCCGCCACGATCAGACCGCGCATGACGGCGGCAATGGCCGTCGGCTCCTGCCCTTCGATCGCCTCGAGCACGTATTCAAAGCCGCCGGCCTGCCCGATCCCGGAGATGGCTGGCGGATTGAGCGGTATAAATGCGCCCTCGGGGAGGGGGGCGAGTGCACCGGCAAGGCGCTGGGCGACTGCACTTGCGTGCATATCGGGTGTCGTGCGTTCCTCATAATCTTTGAGGCGCACGAACATCACGCCGGCACTTGGCGAGGTGCCGCCGCCGAGGAAATCCATCCCCATGATCGCCACCACGCCATCAACCGCAGGGTCCTTCATGATGATGGCCTCCGCCTTCTCCCCCGCTGCACTGGTGCGGTTGAGCGAAGCGCCCGGCGGCAGGTTGATGACGGTGATCAGGAAGCCCTTGTCCTCGCCGGGCAGGAACCCGGACGGCGTCTTGCTGAACAGGTAGTAGGTGGCACCAGCCAGTCCCGCGAACAGGACAAGACTGATCACTGCAACGCGTACCAGGCGCGCGACGATCCAGGCGTAGCCATCGCCCACCGAGTTGATAGCATTGGTGATGCGCCGCATAAGTCCACCCGGATGCCCCGGCCGCAGCAGCAAGGAACACAGCGCCGGCGATAATGTGAGAGCGTTGATGGCCGAAATCACCATCGCCGCGGAGATCGTGATCGCGAACTGGCGGAACAGGACGCCGCTCGAACCTGGCAGGAACGCGATCGGCACGAACACCGAAAGCAGTACGAGTGTAATGGCGATCACCGGTCCGGCGATCTCGCTCATGGCCTTGCGGGTCGCCTCGGCAGGCGTCAGGTGCGGTTCTTCCTCCATCACCCGCTCGACGTTCTCCACAACGATGATCGCATCGTCGACGACGATGCCGATCGCCAGCACCAGAGCCAGCAGGGAGATCGTGTTGGCCGAGTAGCCGAACGCCAACAGCACGGCGAACGTGCCGATCACGGCCACGGGAACCGCCAGCAGCGGAATGAGTGTCGGCCGCAGTCGCCCCAGGAACAAGAACACCACGAGCGCCACCAGAGCGAAGGCCTCGATCAGTGTATGAACCACCTTCTCCATCATCGCCGTGACGAAATCGGCGGTATTGTAGATGTAGGAGTAGCCCACCCCCTTGGGGAATCGTGTTTTCAGATCCTCCAGGCGCTTGGAGACCGCTTGTGCGACGGCGACCGCATTGGCGCCTGGCGACAGGTAGATGCCGATCGGCGCCGCAGGTTTGCCGCTATAGCTCGAAATGGTATCGAAGCTCGCCGCCTGCAGTTCGACACGCGCCACGTCATTGAGACGCACAAAAGAGCCGTCGCTTTCGCTGCGCACGACGATATTGCCGAATTCCTCCGCCGACGTGAGCCGACCCTTGGTCGTGATCGTCAACTGCAGGCGCTGATCATCGCTCAAGGGTGCAGCGCCGATGCGGCCCGCGGCGGCCTGGACGTTCTGTGATTGAATGGCAGCGATGACTTCCGACGGCGATATCTGGAAGTTGGCGAGCTTCTGCGGATCGATCCAGATCCGCATGGAATAGTCGCGAGCGCCGAAGATCGACGCATCGCCGACGCCGGGAACGCGCTTGAGTTCATCGATGACGTTGAGTGTCACGAAGTTCGACAAGAACAACTGGTCGTGGGCGGCATCCTCCGAGTGGAACATGAAGACCTGCAACAGGTCCGTCGACACCTTGGCGATAGTCAGGCCCGTGGTGCGGACCTCTTGAGGCAGCTTGGCGACCGCCAGATTGGCGCGGTTCTGGACGTTGACCGTTGCAATGTCGGGATCCGTGGTCAGGTCGAAACTGACGTTGAGCGTATAGGAGCCATCGTTGACGGATGAGGATTTCATGTAGCGCATGCCGCTGACGCCGTTGATGGCATTCTCGAGCGGCTGGGCGATGCTTTCCTCCACGGTGCGGGCATCGGCACCCGCATAGGTCGCCGTGACCTTCACCGTCGGCGGTGCGATACTCGGGTACTGGGCCACCGGGATGACGTAGATCGAGATGAGGCCGGCCAGCGTAATGACCAGCGAAATCACCATGGCCAGTCGCGGGCGGCGGATGAAGACGTCGAAAATCATCGCTCACTGTCCGCCTTGCTGTGAGAGGGCCTTGCCTGGTTCTTCGGCCGCCGTCGGCGCCACCACAGCGCCCGGCCGTGCTTTTTGATGCCCGCCCACGATCACGCGCTCGCCGGCGCTGAGGCCAGAGGCAACCACGATCAAGGGGCCGTGCTGGTCGCCAAGTTCAATACGCTTGATCTTGACCTTGTTGTCCTCGTCGAGGGCGAGCACGTAGGGCCCCTGCTGGTCGAGCAGCAACGCGGACTGCGAAATCACGAGCTTGCGCTCGGGCTGCTTTCGCACGACTTCGACACTGACAAGTTGCTGGTCGACGAGCAGCCGGTTCGGGTTGGGAACCTTGGCGCGCACCACGATCGAGTCCGTCGACGCCGTCGCCTGGACGTCGGTGAAGGCGATGCTGCCCTGCTGGTCGTAGGTGGTACCATCGGCGAGCTTCAGCCTGACGAACACGCTGTCAGGTCCTTGTCCTGCCTTGCGCACCTGGATCAGCACCGCTTGCGGGACAGGGAAGCTCACGTACACCGGATCCTGCGATACCAGCAGGACGAGCGGACCGCTGTCGGGGCCGACGAGGTTGCCGACGGAATAGGCCGAACGGCCGACGCGACCGTCCATGGGCGCTTCGATGGTTGTGTAGCCGAGGTTGAGTTGCGCCGTTTGCAGGTCCGCCTGTCGGGCACGCAGCGTCGCCTGTGCCTGGGCAAGGCCGGACCGCGCCTG
>CAZDNY010000088.1:0-9340 GCA_964506885.1 uncultured Hyphomicrobiaceae bacterium
GATTACCGAACGGCGCTCGCGTTCATGGAAGCGCGCGCAGAAGCGATCGCGAATGGCACGGGCCAAGAGCTCATCTGGCTATTGGAGCACCCGCCGCTCTATACCGCCGGCACCAGCGCCAAGGCCGAAGACCTGCTGGCGCCCGATCGATTTCCCGTCTTCGCGGCCGGGCGCGGCGGGCAATACACCTATCATGGGCCGGGCCAGCGCGTGGTCTACGTGATGCTGGATGTGCGGCGACGTTTCGGCGATGTCCGGCGGTTCGTCGGTGCACTCGAACAGGTCGTCATCGACACCCTGGCGGCGTTCAATATCAAGGGCGAGACCAGGCAAGGCAGGGTCGGGGTGTGGGTTGCCCGCCCGCAGAAGGGTGAGGGCGTGGAGGACAAGATCGCCGCCATCGGCCTCCGGCTGCGCCGCTGGGTCAGTTTCCATGGGCTCAGCATCAATGTCGATCCGGATCTGGAGCACTTCAGCGGGATCGTGCCCTGCGGGATCAGCGCGCACGGTGTGACGAGCTTTGAGGATCTCGGCCAGCTCGTGAGCCTGCCGGAGGTCGATATGGCGCTGCGACGGAGCTGCGAGGTGCAGTTCGGGCCGACGACGCCGGTGGGCGATCCACTGGCGTCGGGCTGAGCGTCATTCACCCTGCGAGGCCATGTGCCCCGTGCTCCATTTGCGTCGAAATCGCGGAGGACGAGCGACCGCACGCGCCGAGCCGGGCAAGGTCGTGACGTGCTCGGGAGCAGAGCCCCGGACGACAAAACAGCCCGGTCCATATGGACCGGGCTGTCTCGAATGGTGCTGAAGCGCGCCTTCAACAGGCGATTGCGACGTCCTCTTGCGAGGTCATCTCGCCGGCGGCGAGGGGGCCGCCTCGGGCGCGCGCGGCGGTGAAGCACTGTCGTTCCGGTCGTAGTAGATAAATCCGTCCTCGATCGAGACCACATCCGAGCCCTCGAGCTCATAGGTGGCGTTCTCGTCGTCGTTGAGGCGGACGATGCACCCCTTGAGACAGAAGTCGCTCCAGGCCTCGTTGGGCTTGAGAACGCGACTGTCGGCATCCTTGCTCGAAACGACCGAGAGCTTGTGCTCCTTGGTATCGCGGTTCGTGACCGAGGCCGCGACGCCATCGGTTGCGAGCAGGAAGGGGGCGATCAGCGCGGCCGCAAACGGCTTGAAGAGGTCCACGGGCGCTCTACTCCGGCGTACGTCCAGGCTTGATTACCGCTTCTTCGCGGCCTTCTTCTTGGCAGGCTTCTTCTTCGCTGCCTTCTTGACGACCTTCTTGGCCGGCTTCTTCACGACCTTCTTGGCCGGCTTCTTCTTGGCGGCTGCAGCCTTGCGCGCCGTCGGCTTCTTCTTGGCGGCGACCTTGCGCTTGGCGGCGGCCTTCTTGGCCGGCTTCTTGGCGGCTTTCTTCTTTACCGCCTTCTTTGCAGTCTTGGCTTTCATAGAACACATTCCCTTGTTGTGATGCCCTCATCGTCGTGACTACAGTCGATCGACATTCACGGGCGATGCACTCGACACACGTCGAGTCATGATAAATGTGCTGACAATAGAGCGATGCGGCAAACAGATTTTTCTGCTGCGTCCTATCGAAGGTTTCGATACATGTGTTGAAACACTCGAAGGTCATCGCACGCGCGCAGCATCGCTCATCATGGACATCACACTCGCACGAACCTTCCTCATGGTGGCCGAGACGGGCAGCTTCATCGATGCTGCACGCAAGATGAACGTGACGCAGTCAACGGTCTCCGCGCGCATCAAGGGTTTGGAGGAACTGCTTGGTAGACCGTTGTTTGAGCGTTCAAAAGCGGGCGCGGAACTGACCGGAGCAGGTCAGCAATTCCAGAAACATGCACTCGCTCTGGTGCGCGTGTGGCAGCACGCACAGCTCGAAGTGAGCCTGTCGGACCAGCATCGCGATCACCTCGCCGTGGGCGCGCCGATCAGCTTGTGGGACGGCTTCCTGCTCAAGTGGATCACCTGGCTGCGCGGTAACATCGCCGATATTGCAGTGTCCGCGAGCGCTGGTTTGTCGCAGGTTCTTACACAACGATTGATCGAGGGAACGCTCGATATCGCCGTCATGTATCGTCCCGTGCAGCCACCGGGACTGACGATCGAGCACCTGTTCGACGAAGAGTTCGTCATGGTGACGAGCCAGCGTGGTCCGGCGCGACGCAGCGCCAGCGACTATGTCTTCATCGATTGGGGCCCCGACTTCCGACAGGACCATGCCGCCGCCTACCCGCGTCTGACCAACCCTGGATTGAACCTCGATATCGGTTCCATGGGGCTCGACTACCTTCTGGAGAATGGTGCGACGGGGTATTTTCCGGAGCGGCTGGTCTCAAAACTTGTCGCGCGCGGGCGCCTGCGCCGTCCGGCGCGCACACGCACGTTCGTCTACCCGGTCTACATGGTCTATCCGGAAGCCCGCGACGACGAAGCTTTCGAGCCGATCCTCACCAGCCTGCGCCGACACGCCGAGAAGTTCGCATAGGCCGCGTTCATGTTTCCTGGAAGCGGAAGGGCGATCTGATCTATTGGCTTTGAGCATGTTCTTGACGGCCTGACCGCTCACACTGCGGCTCAACATGCTCTCTTCAGTTCAAGCATGTTTTTCACGGCCGAACCGCTCACACTTCGGCTAAACATGCTCTCTTCAGTTCAAGCATGTTTTTCACGCCGAACCGCTCACACTTCGGCTAAACATGCTCTCTTCAGTTCAAGCATGTTTTTCACGCCGAACCGCTCACACTTCGGCTAGCCAAAGTGGTCCTGGGCTTGGAATTTTTGGGCCGCGCAGCCTCGAGCGTCGCACGCGCAGTCCGGCTCGCCGACCGCGACGATCAGGCGCGCGGCCGCGCGATACCGCAACGGAACCAGGATAAGGCCGGCTGCCCCGGATCACTCGAATTCGATGATGACCGCGTCGACAGCCAGGCTATCGCCGACCTTGGCGGCGATCTTCTTGACCTTGCCGTCGCGCTCGGCGCGCAGGATGTTCTCCATCTTCATGGCCTCGACCACGGCCAGAGGATCGCCCGCCTTCACCTCCGCGCCTTCCTGCGAGTTGATGGCCTTGACGAGGCCCGGCATCGGACACAGCAGGTATTTCGACATGTCGGCGGCCGCCTTTTCGGGCATCAACGCCGCCAGTTCCGCCTCGCGCATGGTGTAGACGCGGGCCGGCGTGTGGATCCCGCGATAGGACAGGTCATAGCCGTTGAGGATCGGCCGCACCTGGACGCAGACGTCGCGATCGCGCACGACACCGGCCCAGACGACCTCGCCGGGCCACCAGCGCGAGGCCAGTTCCAGCGTGTCCACCGTCCTGCCGTCATCGTCCAGCAGCGCCACCTTGATGGGCGTATCGAGGCCGCCTTCGACCAGAACGTGCTGCAGCGTCTTGCCCAGCGCGACGACGCGGCGATTTGAGAATTTCACCGGGCGGCCGTCCATCTGGTGGGTGATCTCGCGTCGGCGCACGTTGTTCTGGTGGTCGATGGCGGCGGCGACAGCGGCCAGGACCTTCAGTTCCTCGCCTTCGGGCGCGCGCGGCTTGAAGCCGTCGGGAAATTCTTCGCTGATGAAGCCCGTCGACAACTCACCCGAACGCCAGCGCGGATGCTGCATCAGCGCCGTCAGGAACGGAATGTTGTGCTGGATGCCGTCGATATAGAAGGCGTCGAGGGCAGTGGCCTGAACATCGATCGCCTGCTCGCGGGTCGGTGCATGGGTGACGAGCTTGGCGATCATGGGGTCATAGTACATCGAGATCTCGCCGCCCTCGAAGACGCCGGTATCGTTGCGCACCGTGAGACCATCGGGGGTCGAGCCTTCGTGCGGGGGGCGATAGCGTACGAGGCGGCCGATCGATGGCAGGAAGCCGCGATAGGGATCCTCAGCGTAAATGCGGCTCTCAACGGCCCAGCCGTTGAGCTTGACGTCCTTCTGGGCGATCGCCAGTTTCTCGCCGGCGGCGACGCGGATCATCTGCTCGACGAGGTCTATTCCCGTGATCAGCTCTGTGACCGGATGCTCGACCTGGAGACGCGTGTTCATCTCGAGGAAGTAGAAGCTCTTGTCCTGTCCAGCGACGAATTCGACCGTACCTGCGCTGTCGTAGTTGACGGCCTTGGCCAGAGCAACGGACTGCTCGCCCATGGCTCTACGGGTGGCCTCGTCGAGAAGCGGCGACGGCGCCTCTTCGATCACCTTCTGGTTGCGGCGCT
Organism: uncultured Hyphomicrobiaceae bacterium; assembly: GCA_964506885.1. GTDB lineage: Bacteria > Pseudomonadota > Alphaproteobacteria > Rhizobiales > Hyphomicrobiaceae > JAEUMD01. The sequence continues at coordinate 4,251 of CAZDNY010000088.1, forward strand.
GAATGGAACACTCGCGCTCGCCCAGATAGATGACGTTGCCGTGCTTGTCGCCCAGCACCTGGATCTCGATGTGGCGCGGGTTCTCGATGAACTTCTCGATGAACATGCGATCATCGCCGAACGAGGCCTTGGCCTCGTTGCGCGACGAAGTGAAGCCCTCCTCGACCTCCTTGCGCGACCAGGCAATGCGCATGCCCTTGCCGCCGCCGCCGGCCGAGGCCTTGATCATCACTGGATAGCCGATCTCCTCGGCAATCTCGACGGCGCGCTTGGCATCCTCGATCTCACCCAGGTAGCCCGGAACGGTCGACACCTTGGCAGCGGCTGCGGCCTTCTTGCTCTCGATCTTGTCGCCCATCGCAGCGATCGCGCCGGGGTTGGGACCGATGAAGACGATGCCTTCCTTGGCCAGCGCGATGGGGAAGGCTTCGCGCTCGGAGAGGAAGCCGTAGCCGGGGTGGACAGCTTCGGCGCCGGTCTGCTTGCAAGCGGCAACGATCTTGTCGATCACCAGATAGGACTCGGCTGCGGCAGGTGGGCCAATGTGGACGGCTTCGTCGGCCATCTCGACATGGAGCGCATCGCGATCGGCATCGGAATAAACCGCCACCGTCTTGATACCCATCCGGCGTGCCGTCTTGATGACGCGACAGGCAATCTCGCCACGGTTCGCAATCAGGATCTTCTTGAACATGTCCTGCAGTCGTCCCTCGCAATGGAGTCCTTGGCCGATTATCGGCCAGCGCCCCGTTCTAGACGGCCTTTGGGTCCGCGTAAACCGGCTGGCGCAGCGACGATAGGCCTAGGCCGGGCCACCGCGCGAGCCCGGAAAACCGGGCTCAAGCCCTGGAAATGATCCGCTGGCGCACCAGATCGATGGCGGCGCGGAGTTCATACAGGCGGTCGGAATAGTGAAGCGGCACCGGAATGGTGCTGACGGCTTCGTCGATCCGGTCGATTTCGGCTGAGTAGCGGGCGCGGCTGGCGTCGGCATCCTGAGGGGCGGTCACCTGCTTCTCGAGCGCCTTCAACTGGGCATACCAATACAAGAGGCGCGAGCGGATGCGCCACTCGTAAATCATCGGGCCAACCTTGAACAACGGGATCAGGATGGTTGCGATCGGCACAACCATGATGATCATGCGCTCGATCAGCGAGGCAAGCCAGAACGGCAGGAAGCGCTGGAAGAACGGCGTGCCGTTGGTGTACACGCGCTCGGCATCCTCCGACATGGGGTACTCGGGATCGAAGCCGCGCGGGAATTCGGCGACCCGCTGGAACATGCCGCCCGCCGAATGGGTCGATTTCAACGCGTCTACCAGCGGCCATGCCAGCGCCGGATGCAGGTCGTCGCGTGCGACGAGCGCGGCTTGTGCCGCCACCATCACGACGTCGCTTGCCGGCAGGTTGGCGGCCAGATCGATCGCGCCCTCGGGCAGGACCACACGGGACAGATAGGGAAAGCGCCGCGTGTAGGCCTCGGCCCGTCGCAGGCTGAGAAGCTTCAGGCCGGTGTTGGACATCAGCTTGCCGACCAGCGGGCTTTCCGGCGCCAAGGTGAAGAAGGCTGCATCGGCTTCGCCCTTGTCGAGCGCCTCGGCCGCGGCTGTCGAGCCGAGCGGCAGCAGGGTCGTATTGGTCTCGTCAATTCCGGTCGCGGAGAGCAGGTCGTTGGCCAGCTTGCGCGTACCGCTGCCCTCAGGACCGATGGCGATGCGCTTGCCCTTGAGGGCGCCGAGTTCTTCGGCGGGTTCGTTCAGGCGGTGGAATATCCAGACCGGCTCGAGGAAGATGCGGCCATAAGACATGATGTGCGGTGCGGTCTGCGCGTTGGCAATGCCGCCCTGCATGAGCGCCAGGTCGACGCGATCGGCGTCACTCTCGAGGCGCTCGACGTTCTGCACCGATCCCTTCGATGACATCACTTCAAGCGTGATGCCGCTCTTGGCGAGTTCGTCGCGATAGCGGTTCGCAAATGCGTAGTAGGCGCCCGACGTGGAGCCCGTGGTGATGACGAGGCGATTGGGGGGCGCCGGCTCGACGAACTGGTAGGCCAACCAGAATGCGCCGAACACGAGCAGAGCTGCCGGTCCACCGACCAGCAGCATCTCGCGCAACTGCAATCTGGAGTGAGGAAACCACATGCGTATCCGCCCCTCTCCCTCGACGTGAGCGCCTTCAAGGGCTGCCGCATCGTCCATTTGCCTGCCCCCAGGCCCGTGACGACCCTCGATCAGTGGCCCGACATACCGCGCAGGTCAAGGGGGCATTCGGATTGCCAACAGCGGAGTAGATGTGTCTTCACAAGCGAGAAAACGCGGCCCAGCGCATTGGCTCGGGCCGCGTCGAAATTGCGGGAGTTGGTGGGACTTAACCGCGTGCGCTGGCTCAGGCGGCGGGCGCGTAGCGATCAATCAGATCCTTGAGGGCGGGATGGATCTGCGGGCTCTCGGCACGCAGATAAGCGAGGAGCGCTGCCTCGTTCGCGTTGACGTTACCGTCGCGGCAGATGCGCTCGGCAAGCCAGGTCGCCTCGCCCTCCGTCACCGCCTCGTTGACGATCATCTCGATGCGCTGTCGCTCCAGCCGATCGAGTGCACTTTCCTCGCGGGTCAGAAGTCGATAGCCCTCGCGCAGCGAGAAGCCGCCGCTGGTGAACTTCTTGATCAGGCCCAGTGGAGAGAGGTCGGTGTGATAGTCGAGCCAGGCATCACGGCGCAGCGCTTCCTCACGCGAGGGCACCGCATAAGACGAAACCGACATGACCGCATTGGCGATGGCCTTGACGAACAGGTCGGTCCACGCCGGGTTCGGCGCACCGCCCGAGACGGCATCGTTGATCTCGAAAAGGACTTCGGCTTCCGCGCGCGTGACCGCGACATTGCCGTCGCCGCCGAAGGCATAAAGAATGCGGCGCAACAGCTCGACTTCGGCCTCGGCGATCTGCCCCGGCGCCAGCTCGGCGCCACTGCGCAACACGCCGGCCCCGGAGACAACGCAATCGCGCACCTGCACCATGGCGAAGCGAACAAGGCTCTCGGGAGCCCAGCGGGCGCGGTCGATGACGTTGATCAGCAGTTCCAGCTCGGTGCGCGTGTCGACGTGTCCGTCGTGATCGATGCGATCAATCAGCCATTGGGCGTTCTCGGCGGTGACATAGCCCATCGGTTCGGCCTGATTGACGAGAAAGTCGGTGATGGCCTCGATGAAGTAGTCGTTCCAGGAACGCTCGAAGCTGAGCCCTGCATCATTGAGCCTGAAAAGCGCGTCGGCTTCTTGCGGCGAAATGCGTCCGTCGGCATAGGTGGCCGACCGCAGTTTCATGACGACGGCATCGGTGATGGCGCCTCCCGCGATGATGTCGTCGATCGAAAAACCCTTGAATTCGGTCATGGCTCAGCCCGCGTCGCAAATTTACGTGGGTGCACCATAATTCGTTAACCTTACCAATCAGCTAACGGCACGGTGATGATTGCGTGCCGGGCCGATGCGGCAGAACAGTGCGTCGCGCATGCGAAAGCCGCACCCGGGCAGGTGCGGCTTCCTTGGTGTCGAGCTTGGCGTCGAGGGTGATATTGCTTGTGTGCGTTATCTCGCGATCAGCGTGCCGCCCAGAACCAGCGCTTGTGCCAGAACTTGCCGGCTCCATGGCCGAAGCGGGGACCATATCCGAACCGACGGCCGCGTTCCTGTGCGTCATTCTTCTCATGGAAGATGGCACGGCTGGCCGCGTTCTGCGCCGCACGAATGCGGGCGCGCTCAGCAGGCGTGATCCGGCCGTCGCGCTCGGCCTTGCGCTCGAGTTCACGGATGTAGGCCTGCTGCTCCTTCAGCCTGACAGCTTCGCGACGCGTCAGTTCGCCCGAACGAATGCCCTGCTGGATGCGCCTGGCCTGCCGGGCCTGTCGCGCGTCAATGCGGTCGAAGATTTCGCCGCCGCGGCGGACATGGCCGGCTTGGCTGCGGGTCTCGTATTTTACGACCTGCTCTTTGACAGCCACATCACGCTTGTCGCGCTTACCGTCGCGATCGCCTTTTGCGGCCGAGGCAGGCATGGAAACGGACGCGATACCCATCACGAGTGCGGTGGCGGTGAGAAGGAACTTGGAGCTCATGATCATCATCCCTTGTTACGCGTCGGCGATCGCCGACTGTTGACGATGATCGAAGGCTAGCGGGCCTGCCTTGAACCCGTTCTGAATGCTGAAGACAGGCACCGTTCATGAACGTGGCGGCATTCGGGCGATGCATTTGCGACGCGTGGCGGAGCCTCGAGAATGCGGAGGGTGCACATCGCCGAAACGCGAAGCGGGCCGCTCTTGACGAGCGACCCGCCTCCCTCGCGCAGGTCCAGGCGGCGGGGATCAGCGCCCGACGCGCGGCAGGAACTTCACGCGGCGGCGGCTGTCGTACTTTTCGTTGACGATGTGCCAGGCCGCCGCCCTTTGTTTGGCACGCAGCGTGTGGAATTCGCGCCTCGTCAGCGTGCCGTCGGCGAGGAAGACGTCACGCAGGCGGGCGATCTCGCGCTGCTCGGCACGCAGTTTGCGGCCTTCGGTCCAGGTGATCTGACCGGTCCGACGCCCCTGTTCGATCTTGAAGGCCTGCTCGGTCATGACGCGATCGATCGGGCGGACGGAATGGGCGGACGCGGTGGCCGTGGTGGCAGCGAGAACTGCGGCGGCGGCAATCAGGCTCTTTGCAAACATGTCGGTCTCCATTGGGAATGTGGCAGATCGTTTCTGTCGGGTTGAAACTCGTATTCGCTGGAGACCAAGATGCTCGCGCCGCGTTGAACCGGGACTGAACGCTGGTTTCATCAGGGGTTCAGTGTCCGGGCGGGAATTGGGCAGTAAATTCCGAAAAGTAGCGACGCGACGTGAAGCGCCCGAGGGGAGCGCTCGTTCGCAAAAAGTCCGCCGCATCCTGATGCTGCGCCGCTTCGGTGGCCGAAACTTTCCGGAAAATTCCGGTATCCCGATGCTGCCGCGTCGTCGCTGTGCGTCGGCACAATCGAGCTATCCAGATCTGCCGGTATGTTCGGGCGTGCAAAAAAAATTGCGCCGGGCCGGGTGCGATCTCGACCTCAC
>CAZDNY010000089.1:0-9327 GCA_964506885.1 uncultured Hyphomicrobiaceae bacterium
CACATGATCGATGGCTTCGGCAGCCGCGCCCGCGCCTACGTGCAGGTCCAGAACGGTTGCGATCACCGCTGTACGTTCTGCATCATCCCTTACGGCCGCGGCCCCTCGCGCTCTGTTCCGGCCGGGCAAGTGGTCGCCGAGATCCGCCATCTGGTCGCCCAGGGCTTCGGCGAGGTGGTTCTCACCGGGGTCGACATCACGTCTTACGGCACCGATTTGCCCGGCCAGATGCGTCTCGGCCGCCTGGTCCGCCAGATTCTCAAGCACGTGCCCGAGCTGCCGCGCCTGCGCCTGTCATCGATTGATCAGGTGGAGGCCGATTCCGACCTATTGGCTGCATTGGCCGACGAGGAGCGCCTGATGCCGCATCTGCATCTGTCGATGCAGGCCGGCGACGATATGATCCTGAAGCGCATGAAGCGCCGCCATTCGCGCGCCGACGCCATCCGCTTTTGTGCCGAGGCGCGCCGTCTGCGGCCCGACATCGTTTTCGGCGCCGACCTGATCGCCGGTTTCCCCACCGAAACCGATGCGATGTTCTCGGCCACCTGCGATATCGTCGCACAATGCGGTCTCACCTATCTGCATGTCTTTCCGTTCTCTCCCAGAACGGGTACACCGGCTGCGCGCATGCCGCAGCTGGCCCGTGACACCGTGAAGGCCCGCGCCGCCCGGCTGCGTGATCTTGGACACGAGGCGTTGCGCACCTATCTGGAAAGCCAGAACGGACACACCGTTGAACTCTTGATGGAACGCGATGACCTCGGCCGCACCCCTCAATTTGCCGAGGTACGTCTGGCCGGCGACCTCCCAGCTCACGCATTCGTCAAAGCCCGCATCACCGGGCACCAGGGGCCGCAACTGATGGGCGAGGTGATCGCGTGAGCGAGCAGGCCAGGAAAAAGGGCTTTTTCTCTCGATTGTTCACAGGCGAGCAACCGGCTGAGACGAACACACCTCCCCCGGCCGGGGAAACGGCCGCGACGCCTCCGCCAGCAGACGTAGCAGATCTGCCCGAGGTTGCGGGCGCGCAGCCCCAGCCCGATGCCGGTCAGCCCCGAGCAGCCCCGCTCGACCATGCGATGCCGCCCGAAGCGGCTGAAACCGAGCCCGATCCGACCACACAAGAGCCGCCGCTGGATCAACACCAAGCTCCGGCCGATGCCGCGGCGGGTGAGAAAAAATCAAGCTGGATCAGCCGGTTGAAGTCCGGCCTGACGCGCACGTCCTCAAAACTGTCAGACGGTATCTCCGGCCTCTTTACGAAACGAAAGCTCGACGCTGATACTCTCGATGACCTGGAAGATCTTCTGATCCAGGCGGATCTCGGGGTGGAGACGTCGATGCGCATCACCGCAGCCTTGTCGCAGGGCCGGTACCAGAAGGGCATTTCGGCCGACGACGTCCGCCAGGTCCTCGCCAGCGAGGTGGCCCGGGTGCTTGAACCGGTGGCCCGCCCGCTCGAGATCGACGACACGCGAAAACCCCACGTCGTTCTGATGGTCGGTGTCAACGGGACCGGCAAGACCACCACCATAGGCAAGCTGGCCCAGCGATATACTCGCGAGGGGAAAAAGGTGATGATCGCCGCCGGCGACACCTTCCGCGCCGCCGCGATCGACCAGCTCAAAGTCTGGGGCGAGCGCTCCGGCGCGACGGTCATCGCCCGCGATGTCGGCGCCGACGCCTCCGGCCTCGCCTTCGATGCGCTTCACCAAGCCAGGGCCGAGGGCTGCGATCTGTTGCTGATAGATACCGCGGGGCGCCTGCAAAACAAGCAAGCCCTCATGGAGGAGCTGGAAAAGGTGATCCGTGTCTTGAAAAAGCTGGATCCGACCGCACCTCATGATGTGCTTCTCGTTCTCGACGCCACGACCGGCCAGAATGCATTGAGTCAGGTCGAGGTTTTTCGTCAGCGCGCCGGCGTCACTGGCCTCATTCTGACGAAATTGGATGGCACGGCGCGGGGCGGCATAATCGTCGCGATCGCCGAAAAGTATGCCATGCCGGTGCATGCCATCGGCGTTGGCGAAGGTATCGACGACCTCCAGCCCTTCGCGGCGGAGGCATTTGCAAAGGCGATCGCCGATGTCGCGTGAATTGACGAACGAGGACGATGCCATGTTGGCCGTCCATCACCGGCTGCCGCACGGCAGCACTGAGCCGGGGGGCACGTGCTGATGAAGACCGGTTTACGGCGGTTCTATCCGTTCAACGCGGAGCAGACTGTAAACATTCTGAGCGAGTTCGGCCCGCTGGTGACGATGTTCATCGTCAACGCGGCTTACGGCATCACCGCCGGCACCTACGCGCTCCTCGTCACCACGGTTATGGCGATTGTCGCCATGCGCATCGTCTTGAAGCGCCTGCCCGCGTTCCCTTTGATCGCCTCGACCGTGACGCTCGGCTTCGGCGCTTTGACGATCATCACCCACGACCCGATGTGGGTGCAGATCAAGGTCACGATCTTCAATTCGATGTTCGCCCTGTTCCTGTTCATCGGCCTGTGGATGAACAAGAACTTCTTCAAGTATGTGTTCGAGAAGACGTTCCACTACACCAAGGAAGGCTGGGACCGCTTCACCTGGAGCTTCGCTTGGTTTTTCGTCTTCACCGCAGTCGCCAACGAGCTTGTCCGGCTGACCTTCAAGGACGACCAGATCTATTCGTTCCTTGGCTACGAGATGGACGGCGTCAACGTCTGGATCCTCTTCAAGATCGCGCTCATCATGCCGCTCTCGGGATTCTACGCCTACACGCTCACCCGTCTGATGCAAAAGCACCGAATCAATCCGCCCCACGAGACCGATCGGTCGGTACCCTCACCGTCATCCACGTCCTCCAGCCGGCCCAATGCCGCCGAATTTGCACAGGCTCTTGTGGATCAAAGGCAACTTGCTCCGTCCGCGTCCCGAACCAAGTCCGTGCGCTAACAGGCGCCGACCTGGGACCGACCGGACGCAATCATGACGCATACAGCACGTCCGTGTCGCCGCCATCGGGCAGGACTGCCCCAACTGGCTTTTCGCGCCGCCCACAAAGTCTCACGACAAGCATTACTATCCGCATCTTTTCTTTGAGCTGACGAGCCGTCCAATGTCTGAGCAAACCGCCGTGAATCAGCAGGAAACCGAAAGCCTGGGCCATCAATTTCTCAAATTGGTTCTGGAAATTGGCCCGCTCGTGATCTTCTTCTTGTCTAATTCATGGGCAGGAATTCAATTCGCCACAAAAACGTTCATGATCGCCACGGTAATCTCGCTGGCCCTGTCGCGTTGGCTGCTCGGCAGGATTGCAGTCATGCCGTTGGTGACCGCAGTTTTCGTAATGATTTTCGGCGGTTTGACGGTTTGGCTCGAAAACGACCTATTCATCAAGCTCAAGCCTACGATCGTCAACCTGTTCTTCGCCATGGTCTTATTCACGGGTCTCGTTTTTCAAAAGTCCCTTTTGAAATACATTTTTTCCGACGCTTTTCATCTGACCGATATCGGTTGGCAAATTTTGACGCGCCGATGGGGTCTTTTTTTTCTGCTTCTTGCGGTCCTCAATGAGGTTGTTTGGAGAAATTTTTCGACCGATTCCTGGGTCGCCTTCAAAACGTTTGGGATCATGCCGCTGACAATGGTTTTTGCACTTTCGCAAATCAGCGTGATCAAGCAACACGAGCTGACGACGACTGACAGAACGCACGAAGATTAATGAGGAATTTCCGAATTACTATACTGATGATTTGTGTGCGACGCATCAAGATGCTTCACACTTGATAGAAATGTTTAAGTAATTTTTTCATAACCAGCCCATTTACACTGGACGACGAACGCCCGATCGTATTTTCTCCAATTGAATCGTGTTCCTTCTCCGTCTAGGCAAAGACGAGTAGGACATTTGCCGCTCGGCGCGGAATGTGACCGCAGCTTGAGAAATATCGTCAGTGTCGAGAAGATAGAGCGAAGTTCAAGAAATGGCCAAGCCCGAAGACTCCGATAAAGGCATAATGGCAAGGCTCGACCGCTCGCCAATCCACCTGTTACATCGCGCGGGGCAATGCGCCGGCGACATTTTCCAGAACAAACTCGGTTCCTCGGACCTGACGCCGCGCCAATTTGCCGTTCTCGTGACCGTTGCCCAGAATGAGGGGCTCAGCCAGACCCACCTCGTCGAGAAAACCGGGATCGACCGGTCCACGCTGGCGGACATCGTCCGCCGCATGCTCAAGAAGAATTTGCTGCAACGCCGCCGCACCCGCGAGGATGCACGCGCCTACGCCGTCAAGCTCACCGACGAAGGCTGGCGGACATTGCGCAGCGTCGAACCGGCAGCAGTGGATGTCGACGACGTCGTGCTGTCCGCCCTCGACAGCGACGACGACAGGGAGCAGTTCCTCAACAGCCTCAGCACCATAGTTGCAGCATTGAGTGCGATGACGGACGGGACCTCGTCCAAAGATCCTGACCAATAGGTCGGGAGCCAGATTTCAGCGGTCCTTGCGAGCCCGTCCCTCCGGCATCTGTACATATCCAGACACCGCTCCACACCCCCCTGGACCGAGCCCCACGAATCGGACAACCAGTTGGGGTGGGTGTCTGCGCGCCAGTCCTCGGCCATGACGCACTCATCGACGGATCAATGGCTTGGAAACATTGAAGTATGGCCACAGACGCCCTGATCCATGCGCTGCGCCACATTGCGATGTTCGACGGCTTGTCACCGTTGCAGATCACCGAGATCGCCCGCCGCGCAGACCGCATCGTCTATAAGCCGGGAAGCAGGATCACCCAGGCGCACCAGCCCGCGGACGCCGCTATCGTCCTCGTCTCCGGCACGGCAGAACGGATCGAAGGACCAGGGCTGGCAGACCAGTCACAACCGCTACCCGCAGGGACGATCGTTGCTGAAATGGCCATGCTGATCGAGACCGTAACCGCGTCCACGGTGGTGGCCGTCACCGAGGTTCGCGCCTTGCGCATCGCCCGCGACGAGATGCACGAACTCATTGCCGAGGATCCGGCACTGGCCGAACACTTTGTCGGCAAGGCCGCCGGGCGCCTGCGTGACGTCGCAGGCCAAATGCGCGAAATTGAGAACTGCTTGGCAAGAGCCCTGGCGACATCTCCGCAATCCGTCGCCCTGACCTCCGTCGCCCTCACCAGCGCATCCTCGACGCATTCACCCACTCAACACTGACGCTTTGCGTAAAGCACAGCAGGCTGGATCGTCTCCACCTCAGGCCGGAATAGCACCGCCGGCCCGCTCTCCGCACACGCACGCTCGCTCGCTCGCGCGCACAGAAAGTCGCCTTGGCATCTTGCCGCCTTCACGCGCAAGGCCTTGAAAAACCAGATTGTTTCGAGGCCCCAAAATGAAAGACGCTCAACCCCGGGGGGAGGGGTTGAGCGTCGTGAGCGCTTACGCGCGTGGCACCGGGAGGGAAACCGATGCCCCAGATGACATCTTCGGCTAGACGGGGGGCACTACCGAGTACAGGGTGATGTCATCTGTCTGTGTGATACCTAAGCCTAACGATGGCATATTCAACAGAGGAATCTGCATTGATCACGAAAACGTGATCAATGATCGGTTAACACCGCGCCCCAATCGCTTGGACTGAGCCCGAACAGCCACAGTAATTTCTGATCTGCATCAGGACGAATGGGAGTTACCGACGATTGAAAGCCGCACCCATCGGCTTGATCACGAACTGTTTGACATCGACCTCCGTCGTGCGATCCAGGTTGCCCACTTCGACCCGCGTATCCAGGCCCTGGGCATCCCGGGTAATCCACTCTTTGAGTTCCATCTCCGGGCTGGTCGAGAACACCAGCCGGATCGCCCCGCTCGTATCCGGGCTCTTGTCCCGTATCGTGAGGGCGATCTGATCACCAGCGTCCTGAACTTCGGAAATGCGCGCATCGCGGACCAGATCGACATCCTTGCGCAGCAAAAGCCGGAACGGTGTCTGGTCGAGCTCCACCCGGTCCTCGTTGTTGAGGTCGTGATCCTGGATCGCCAGATACCGGCCGTCTGACACGATGACCTGAAGGCTGGGCCGCGCATAATCGAAACGGAAGCGGCCAGGCCGCTTCATGGCGAATTTGCCCTTCATCACCTTGCCGTCCGCGCCGGTTTGGACGAAGCGCCCAGACAGGTTATCGAGACCGTTGAAGTAGGTGTTGACCTTGTTGACGATTTCCGACTGGGCCGGATCCAGCGTGATGCCGCTCGTGCCGCCTGGCGCCACTTCAGCGCTCCACCCCGAGCCCAGATTGCCGCCGGTCTGCACCGCAGCCGGTTTGGCTTCGTCGGCTGCAATGCCGTGCAGGGCTGACGCCCACATGATGCCAGCAGCAACAATCAACCGAGCAATCATCGATGGTCCCATGAATCCCCCAAACCCCGCCCCCGAGGCTTCCAACCTTCTCAATTCCGCAACATTGCGTCCAGAAGTGGGCGCGATCCTAACCATGGGTCCCTGAGAAACAAGGAAACCTGGCTGGCGCACGCCATCAAGCTGGGGATGATCAGGCAGCATCCGCGGTCGGATCGGCCGGATTGCCGCCCGGCTGGGCCAGAATCTCGCGCTTACCAGCGTGATTGGCCGGACCGATGAGCCCCTCCGCCTCCATTCGCTCGATCAGGTCGGCCGCGCGGTTGTATCCGATCGACAAACGGCGCTGCAGGTAGCTCGTCGACGCCTTGCGGTCACGCACGATGATGGCCACGGCGCGATCGTAGAGGTCCTCGTCACCCTGCCCCTGCGGTAAAGGGCGCTCGGCCCCGCTTTCCTCCGGCGTATCGGTGATGCCGTCGACATAGCGCGGCGCACCTTGCGATCTCAGGAAATCCGTGATGGCCTCGACCTCGTCGTCAGCGACGAAGGCCCCGTGCACGCGAGCAATCTGGCCCGAGCCGGCCGCGAACAGCATGTCACCCTGGCCCAGCAGTTGCTCGGCACCCTGCTCGTTGAGAATTGTGCGGCTGTCGATCTTCGACGTCACCTTGAAGGAGATCCGCGTTGGGAAGTTGGCCTTGATGGTACCCGTGATGACATCGACCGACGGGCGCTGCGTCGCCATGATGATGTGGATGCCTGCGGCCCGCGCCATCTGGGCCAGCCGCTGCACGGAGGCCTCCACTTCCTTGCCGGCCACCATCATCAGGTCCGCGAACTCGTCGATCACGACCACGATGAACGGCATCGTCTCGAGCTCCATCTGCTCCTGCTCGTAGACGGCCTCACCGGTGCGGCGATCGAACCCGGTCTGCACGGTGCGCGAGATCATTTCGCCGCGCTTCTTCGCGTTGCGCACGCGGTTGTTGTAGACGTCGATGTTACGCACCGACAGCTTCGCCATCCGCTTGTAGCGCTCTTCCATTTCGCCGACGACCCAGTTCAGCGCCGTGACTGCCTTTTGCGGATCGGTCACCACCGGCGCCAGCAGATGCGGGATACCGTTGTAGACCGACAGCTCCAGCATTTTCGGATCGATCATCAGGAACCGGCACTCGTCGGGACTCATGCGGTAGAGCAGCGACAGGATCATCGCGTTGACACCGACCGATTTGCCCGAACCCGTCGTGCCGGCCACCAGCAGATGCGGCATGCGCGCCAGATCGGCCACCACCGGCTCGCCGCCGATGGACTTGCCCAGCGCGATCGGCAACGCCGAATCAACCGACTTGTAGGAGTCCGACTCCAAAACCTCGCGCAAAAGCACCGGATCGCGCCGCGAATTGGGCAGTTCGATGCCGATCGCGTTGCGTCCGGGAACCACCGCCACGCGTGCCGACGTCGCACTCATGGACCGCGCGATATCGTCCGCAAGACCGATGACGCGCGAAGACTTCACGCCACGCGCAGGCTCGAACTCGAACAGCGTCACCACAGGCCCGGGACGGATGTCGCGGATTTCGCCTTTGACACCGAAGTCGGCGAGCACATCTTCGAGAAGCCGCGCATTGCCGCGCAGCATCGTCTGCGTGAATTCGGGACCCGCCTTGCTCGCTACAGGCTTTTTCAAAAGGTTGAGCGGCGGATGCTTGGCTGCGGCTAGCGGGTTCTGGCTGCGGAACTTCAATCCGCCGAGCAGTGCATTACGCTTGACCGGCGCCGACGCGTGCGGCTGTGCCACCGCGGCCGGATCTGCGGCCTGCGGGCTTGGTGCGGGCCGCGCAGCTCTGACCGGCGCCCCATGCGCGCACTCTGCACGCCCGCCACCCGGCATCGCCGGCCGGGAGCCGTTCTGCGGCTGCGGCATCGGCGGCTGTAAGGAGGCCGCCATGCGCGGCGGCATGATCGTCGCACCCTGCCAATCCTGATCGATAGCTTCCGTTCTCTGCGGCGCAAACCGCTGAGCTATGGCGCGGCTCGAATCTTCGGTCGTGACGTCGAAATCGCTGTCTTCATAAGGCGAGCCATAAGCAGACGCCCCAGAGGATTGCTGCGGCCATCCGCGCGTCTGGCCCGGCACCGGTGCGCCATGATGATAAGGCGCCGGTCGGCCGGCACCCATCGAAGCCGGCATATGCTGTGGTCGGTTGGCATAGCCGACGTCATGGCCACCGGAATGCGCGCCGTGCGGATGCGATGCCGCCACGCGATTCGCACCGCCTTGAACCCCAGCGCGCCGGACCGCTGCCGCGTCCTGCAGATTGGCCGTCAAGCGCGAGGCACGTTCATTGGCGGCCGCCACGCCACGTTGCGCGGCATCGCGCGCCCGGCCAAAGGCATGCGCCAGACGATCGCCAAGGCTTTGGTTGCCGCGCGCATCGTGTTCTGGATAGCCGTAAGGCTCCTGCCCCCTCGCACCGCGCTCCGGCATGGACAGGTCCGGCGGCACCATCAGATTGGGTTCGATGCGCCCCGATGAATCGACGAAGGGCGCGCCTTGTTCGAGACGGTCCCCGGACACGCCATGCGCGGCCATCTCGTCATGAAAAGGCTCGTAAGCCTTCGTACCAACCGCGGCCTTGCCCGGCAGCGCTGCACCGAGCATGTCGCCAAAGCTGATCCCGATCGAACGGCTGAAAGCGATACCGCTCGCCGCGATCAGGACAAGTCCGGCCGCGATGCCCGCACGCGACGCGTTGATGAGTGCGAAAGCCTTCGCAGCCGCCGCAAAAACGGTGTCCCCGACAATACCGCCCAGACCATGATGCAAAGGCCACGAGGCTAGTGCCGGCAGCGACGAAAACGCACCGGCCGTCACGACGGCGGCAACCGGAAACCAGAAGAACTGCGACTTCGAAAGCCCGACGTTCGACGACCGCGACTTCAACATCGCAATGCCCCAGAACAACGGCGCGACGAGCACGATCAGAGTTGCC
>CAZDNY010000090.1:0-9289 GCA_964506885.1 uncultured Hyphomicrobiaceae bacterium
CCGATGGCAGCGAACCCGGAAATCGCATCGGGCGCAACGGCACCCATTGCCGACATCAGGGCGAGCACAATCGGAAGATCGAAATGGCTGCCTTCCTTGGGCAGGTCGGCGGGCGCCAGATTGACGGTCAGATGCTTGTAGGGCAGCCCGAGCCCGACCGCATGCAGTGCGTTCCTGACCCGCTCCCGGCTTTCCGCCACCGCCTTGTCCGGCAGCCCGACGATCGAGAATGCGGGCGCACCCGGCGTGATCCGCACTTGCACCTCGACATGCCGCGCCTCGATGCCGACGAACGCCAGTGTCGAGATCTGCCCGTACATGCCGCTGGCCCCCACAACGCCCGGGGCCCACTTACCCCGCCGGGATGGCCTCATGCCCTCCCGAGTTGTAAAAGCGTAATCCGCAGCCGGACGGTCGTCAAGAACAAAAAAGGAACACCTGACTGTTGACGTGAGCCGCGCACGCCCTCACCCATGTCCCGCCATCACCCGGCCTTCACCGATCTTCCATTCTATCGAATCCCAGATCATGGCCGCGATGTCCGCCCCGCCATGCTCCTTGATGTGCCGGATGCCGGTCGGAGACGTGACGTTGATCTCGGTGAGATAGGGCCCGATCACATCGATGCCGGTGAAGATGAGCCCGCGTCGCTGCAGTTCCGGCCCGAGCCGCGCGCAGATCTCGTGATCGCGATCCGACAACGCGACCGCCGCCGCCGTCCCGCCCACATGCAGGTTGGAGCGCGTCTCGCCCTCCGCCGGTATGCGGTTGATGACACCGGCCACTTCGCCATCGACCAGAATGATGCGCTTGTCGCCGGCGCGGACCTCGGGCCGGTACTCCTGCACCATGAACGGCTCGCGGAAGATCGTCTGGAACAGCTCCACCAGCGATCCGAGGTTGGTGTCATCGGGCTTGATGCGGAACACCGAAGCACCGCCGTTGCCATACAGCGGCTTGATGATGATGTCCTTGTATCTGTCGCGGAACACATGCACGTCGTCGAGCGAGCGCGTCACCATCGTCGGCGGCATCAGGTCGAGGAAATCGAGCACCCACAGCTTTTCCGGCGCGTTACGCACCTCCTTGGGATCGTTCACCACCAGCGTTTTCGGGTGGATCCGTTCCAGCAGATGCGTCGACGTGATGTAGGCCATATCGAACGGCGGATCTTGGCGCAGCAGCACCACGTCGAACGTCGACAGGTCCTCCGTCCGGCAGCCGTCGAGCTGGAAATGAGCGCCCGCGCGATCGACGACGCTGATCCCGCAACCCGCCGCCCTGAGCGTATCGCCGTCGAGCGTCAACGCCTGCGGCAGGTAGTAGAACAGGTCATGGCCGCGCGCCTGCGCCTCGAGCAGCAGCGCGAAGGTCGAATCGCCTCTGATGTCGATACGGTCGATCGGGTCCATCTGGCAGGCGACGCGCAATCGTCGCGAGGTGGAAGAGGGCATGGACGTGAAGGCTCCAGGTTTCGCAGAATTGCGGCAAGCCGCATGCCTGCCGCGCCGTTGAGGCAACTCCTGAACGGGCCGGGTGTCAACCGAATGAACCCGCCGATGCACCCCGCCGTCGACCCGCTCTCACCGGTTAACAATCTGTTAACCGGATCAGCCCAGCCTGGGGTCGCCTTGAGGGAGGCCCATCCGATGCCACATGACAATCTCGACCCGGAGCTGTCTGCAGCCCTGGCCCGCCTGGAAAGCTCGTTTCAGGCCCTTGGCGACACCCGCGACACGGTCGGCAGAACGCTCGACAACGCGCTCGACAGCCTGACCCGCCAGATCAATGCGCTCGACCTGCAGCTGCGCACACAGGCCGAAAACATGAACGACGCGGCCACCGAAAAGCGCGACGCAGCCTGACGTTGCTCCTCCTCCATGTGACGTGCCCGGGCCACAGACGCCCGGACGCCATCACAGCGCATTGACCAGATGCTGCGGCCATCGCCACGGCACGATGAAGATCACATCGAACCCCTGCTCATGCTCGCGGTAGCGCTCGTGGCGCGCCAGCCAGAGCTGCGCGGCCCGATGCACGCGTTGCCTTTGAGACGGTGAAACCGAGGCTTCGGCTGCAGCAAGGGTTTTGCGCCGTTTGACCTCGACAAATGCCAGCCTGCAACGGCGGAGCGCGATGATGTCGATCTCTCCCGCCGGCGTCGCAACACGGCGGCCAAGAATGCGGTAGCCTTTTGCACGCAACAGCGCCACCGCGAGCGTCTCACCGCGATGTCCGCGCCGGTACCGCTGGCGCCGGTCAAGCTTGGCCTCGTCCGCAACCGGCGCCGACCGCTCACGCATTGCAGCGCCTCGAGCCAATCCGCGCCGGTCGCGCATATCCACCACGCCCAGCACTCACATCAGGTCTCCCGCTCGCCCTTGAGCTTCAAGCCAATATCGTAGACGCGTTTGCGCGCCACCCCGAGGGCCTCCGCCACAGTCTTCGCCGCATCTTTGAGGCGCATATCGCGCATCACATCCGACAGCGCGGCTTCGATCGCCTGGTCGCTCACCTCCATCTCCACCGGCGGACCGACGACGATGGCGTATTCGCCGCGTGCGGGCTGTTGCGCAACGCGCGCGGCCAGATCCTGCAGGCTCCCGCGGATCACCTCCTCGTAGCGTTTCGTCAACTCACGAGCCACCGCCGCCTGGCGCGGACCAAGAACCACATTGAGATCGGCCAAAGTGTCCGCGATCCGCGAGGGCGCCTCGTAGAAGATCAACGTGGCCGAGACCCGCTTCAACGTTTCCAGGTGCGTTTTCCGCGCAGCCGAACGCGTCGGCAAGAAGCCGGCGAACAAGAACGCATCGCTGGGTAATCCGGCTTGCGTCAGCGCCGCCAGCACGGCCGACGCGCCCGGCAGACTGATCACGGCATGTCCCGCCGCAACCACATCGCGCACCAGCTTGTAGCCAGGATCGGAGATCAGCGGCGTCCCTGCATCGGATATCAGCACGACGCGCGCGCCTGACGCGAGCTCATCGACGATGCGCGGACGCTGCGCTGCCGCGTTGTGTTCGTGGTAGCTCTTCAACGGCGCCCGCAACGAGAAATGCTGCAGGAGGGTGCGCGAATGCCGCGTGTCCTCGCAATAGATGACATCGGCCCGCGCCAGCACGGCGAGCGCACGCAAGGTGATGTCACCGAGATTACCGATCGGTGTCGCCACGAGGTAAAGACCCGCTGTCAACGGAGAGCCGAGCTGTCGCTCCAGTTCGCGAGCCCCCGCCGCGATAACCGATTGAAAACCTCCGGCCGCGACATCACCGTGCATATTGATCCGCCCCACCCCCTCGCCGTCGGGTTCCGGGTCCCGTTTCGGTTGGGTCGAGCCCGCTTGCCGGTCTTTGTCCACAGTCATTGTGCGTCCTGTTCCGGCCCGCCGGCATCAATGCCTCCAATATCGCAGAAATCATCCGGCCGCCGCGTATTTTTCCGCAACTCGCCGGGAGATCGCTGCCGCGTCACGTCGACCAGAAAAGCTGTTTTTTCGTTGCGCGGCGTAACCGCCTGCGTGTTTCGGTTCATTGTGTCACGAAAGCTCTTCTCCAGGGCGCATTAAAGGGTTAACTGGGAGTCTCCAAAGATGCCTGTGCGCGTATAGCGTTCGCGGATCAGCAATACCGCCGGGGGCGGTATGCCCGACCGACTTGCTCATGACGATCGTTGCGCGCGTCGATGTTTGCGCCTGCTGAGGACTTGGAAACACCGATGCCGATGAGCACTCGCCGCTCCGATTGCATGACACGCCGCACGTTGATCGCCATCGCGGCATCAACGGCTGCCGGACTTGTGGCCGCATGCAGCGCCAATATCGGCAATGGCAACGCGCCTCAGGCCTCGGTCGACCCGGGGCAAGCCCCGCCGATGGCAGTCGGCCCCGGCGCATCGCGTGCAACCAAGATCGCCATGATCCTGCCGCTCGCCGGTTTCGGCCCGTCCGCAGCCGTCGCCAAGAGTCTCAAGCAGGCCGGCGAGATGGCACTTTTCGAGCGTGACAATCCCAATGTCCGGCTCCTCGTCAAGGATGACAAGGGCACGCCTGAAGGTGCGCGCGCCGCTGCCGAACAGGCGGTCCGCGATGGTGCCGACATCATCCTCGGCCCTCTCTTCGCGCGCTCGGTCACCGCGGCCGCACCCGTGGCACTCCAGGCCAATGTGCCGATCCTGGCGTTCTCCAACGACACGCGCGTCGCCGGTAACGGTGTCTATTTGATGAGCTTCCTGCCGGGCCCGGAGATTGACCGGATTGTCTCTTACGCCGTGTCGCGCGGCAAGCGCCGCTTCGCCGCTTTGATCCCCGCCGATGCCTACGGTGACACGGTCGAACCGATGTTCCGTGCCGCGGTCAGCCGTCACGGCGGAACGCTCGCCCACGTCGACCGCTATGCCATCGGCGCCAATGCGATGCTGGAGCCCGTCAAGCGCGTCAGTGAAGCCATCCGGTCGGCCGAACTCGGCGGCGCACCCGTCGACGCACTCTTCCTTCCGGGCGGCCAGGACACGCTGCCACAGCTGGCCCCGCTGCTCGCCTATAACGGCATCGATCCGCGGCGCGTGCAGCTTCTGGGCACCGGCGCGTGGGACTATCCCAACGTCGGCCGCGAGCAGACGCTGGCCGGCGCATGGTATCCGAGCCCGGATCCGCGCAGCTGGCAGGACTTCTCCGCACGCTTTGCCCGCACCTTCGGCTCCGCGCCACCGCGTTTGGCGACCCTGGCCTACGACGCCGTCAATCTCGCCGTCACACTGTCCGCTGCGCCCGACGCCCAGCGCTACACGGCCGCGGCACTCACCAACCCGCAAGGATTCGACGGTGTCGATGGCAAGGTTGTCTTCGCGGCCAATGGATTGTCCGAGCGCCAGCTCGCCGTGCTCGAGATCCAGCAGTACGGCAACAACGTGATCGATCCCGCACCGCGTTTTGGCGCCGCGCCGACGGCCAGCGCCCCGCTCTACGGACAGACTTCGGAACCTCCTGTAACCGGATCGTTGTCGGTGCCCACAGCTGCGGGCTACTGAGCCGCGTAACCTTCGCGAGGCCCCTGCCGAACAACGCCATTGCGCGCTGGCAGACGTGGAGATTATTGCCCGCGCCATCGAGCCGATCGACCAAACTGATTTCGAAATAGACTGTCATAGCGGGCCAGGGGTCTGTTAAAGACCGCTCGGCCCCCAGGTCACACCGCCACGCCGCCCCCCTGTCGTAGTCCTTCGATCACACGCGTTCGATCGCCGCACCGGCCCTTCTCGGCCCAAGGCACTGTCCGGAACCCGCATGTCGTCCGTTCTCACCATCGTCGCCCCTGTCTTCGGCCTGATCGTGATCGGCTATCTGTCCGGCAAGCTGAACCTCGTGTCGGAGGCAGCAGCCAAGGGCATTTCGGATTTCGCCTTCACGCTGGCGATACCGGCCTTGCTCTGCCGCACGGTGGCCAGCGCCGAATTCCAAAGCCTCTCCCTGGCCGGCATCCTCGGCAGCTTCTACACAGCCGGCGCCCTCACCTGGATCGCAGCCGCATTGCTGACCGTGTTCGTCTTGAAGCGCGCTGCCGCCGACGCTCCCGCCATCGGCATGACCTCCACGTTCGGCAACACGGTCATGCTCGGCATCCCGCTGTCGATCGGTGTCTACGGCCCCGCCGCCACGCCGGTATTCGCGTTGATCATTTCCATACACGCACCGGTCTGGTGGCTCACCGGCATGCTGCATGCGTCCGCGGCCGGCGACTATGCAGGTCAGTCGCGCGCCGCGATCGTGAAGAACACGCTGAACGATCTGTTCCGCAACCCGATCGTACTTGGCATTCTGGCCGGCGCCTTGTGGCGCCTGACAGGTGCGCCGCTGCCCGCACCCATCGATCGCATCCTGCAGCTCATGGCGCAGGCCAGCGTGCCCACCGCTCTTGTCGCACTCGGCCTGTCGCTCGTCAGCTTTCAGATCAAGGGACAAGTGCCCACACTCGTCACCGTCACGGTTCTCAAGCTGTTGTGGATGCCCGCTCTTGCGTGGCTGTTCGCCACTTATGTCTTCCAGGTCGACGACATGTCGCGCGGCATCATCACCCTTCTCGCCGCGATGCCGACCGGCGCCAACGCCTTCTTGTTCGCAACCAAGCTCGATCGCGCCGTCGACTCCACGTCCGGCGCCGTGGCGCTCGGCTCGCTGCTTACGGTCGTGACGGCTTCGCTCCTCGTCGGTGCGCTTCACGCACCGTGACGGCACGCGAGCGTTTACGGCTCCAGCTCCGTATCCCAGTACAGATAGTCCAGCCAGCTCTCGTGCAGATAGTTGGGCGGGAATTGACGTCCGTTACGATGCAATTCGAACACCGTCGGACGCATCGGCACCTGCATAGGATGCATGCCCGCGTCGCTCGGCATCGTGTTGCCCTTCGCCAGATTGCACGGCGCACAAGCGGTCACGACGTTATCCCAGCGCGTCAGCCCGCCACGCGACCGTGGGATCACGTGATCGAACGTCAAATCCTCGCGCGCACCGCAGTACTGGCACGAGAAACGATCGCGCAGGAACACGTTGAAGCGCGTGAAGGCCGGATAAAGAGCGGGTTTGACGTAGGTCTTGAGCGACACCACGCTCGGCAGCCGCATCTCGAACGTGGGGCTGCGTACGAACCGGTCGTATTCCGAGACGATGTTGACGCGATCGAGAAACACGGCCTTGACCGCTTCCTGCCAGCTCCAGAGCGACAATGGATAGTAGCTCAGCGGCCGGAAGTCGGCATTCAGAACCAGGGCCGGAAAAGCTTCCGGCACGGTAGCATGAGCGAGCACGTTCAGCTTCCTGTCGGAGTCCTAGTCCACGAATCACACCCACCCTGTAATTCGCGGTCGGGATACTAGCCGCGCATGTCAGTTCTGTGAAGTCGACACGATCGCGGTCCCCGATCCTCATACAAAACGCTGATTTTACGCACCAAACCCTTGCCCTGGATCAGCTGGTCCGCCACCCCCGACGCGCTGCGCTCATGTCCCGGTTCCAAGCGCCTGCTGCAGGAAGCGCCCGCCGAGCGCCAGGCCGTCCATGTCGATTCCATGCCCGAGACCCGGCGAAAGATGCCACGCCGATGTGATCCCGGCCTCCGCCAGCGCTTGGGTTGTCAAATTCAAAGCCTCAGCCGGAATGACGTCGTCCGCCTCACCATGGATGAGCAGGATCGGCGGCTGATCGGCAGCGCCGCGTTGCGCGCGCGCCGCAGCCAGATGTTCTGGCCCCGCAATAATCCCCGAGTAGCCGAGGATAGCCGCGGGCGTTTGCTTCAGGCGCAGCCCCACGTGCAAGGAAAGCATCGTCCCCTGGCTGAACCCGACCAGCGCCAGACGCGAACCGGAAAGACCGAGCCGCGCCAGCTCCTCACGGATGAAGGCTTCCAGGATCGGCGCCGCCTTCTGAGTTCCCACCCAGCGCTCTTCAGGACTGCGTGTCGTCAGCTCGAACCATTGGAAGCCGCCAAACCCCGCAAATGGAAGTGGTTCGGGAGCATTGGGCGCCACGAACGCGACGTTGGGCAGTAAGCCGCGCCAGTGATCGGCAAGTCCGATCAGGTCTTCACCGTTGGCACCATAGCCATGCAGCAGAACGACGAGCGCATCGGCATGCCCACTGTCCGGCATGCGCCGCGGTCCATCCAGCGATGAGTCCATTTCGCACACTCCTTGCGCGCTTCACCCAGTGCAACAGGCTCCGACCGGCCGGGCACACGGACGTCCGCAAAAAAAATCGCCAACCGCTCGAACCTCGCAATCAGCCGCGGCGACACAGGTTCATAAGGCCGGAGGAGCCGTCCTTGAAACCTTTGCCACACGGAGTTTCGACCATGTCTCACGCAAAATATATTCCCCTGCTCGCCATTTCCACGCTGCTTGCCGCTGTCTCCGGCGCAAATGCTCTGCCGCTCGCAGGCCTCTCCCAGGCCGACAAGGCAAGTGCCAACAGCGCGATCATCAACGTTCACGGCGTCCACCCCGGCTGTATGTGGGGGCCTGTCTCGCCCAATGGCACCGGCCCGGCGAAGTACCATCGCACGCCCGAAGCTGGCGTTCACATCTTGTGCAAGGTACCGCCCCGTCCAGGCGCCTCCGGCCTGACCATCAAGCCCCGGCATCAGGTGAAATCCGGTGCGTCCAAGCTCATGCTGCGATGAGATGATGGCTTGGCCCGCTACCCCTTCCGGCGCACGCGTGGTGACTGGCTGCGCGCCGGAAGGGGGTTAGATCCCATCGGCTGCCTCTGGACGCGCAGGTTGGCGTAGTCGGCCCAGATGAGCCGCGCTGCCACGCCGCGCCACGGCCGCCACCGCTCTGCAACATCGACCGTATCTTCGGCCGACAGGCGCTCGCCTCGGCCGAAAGCGCGCGCGACGCCGACTTGAAGCGCAAGGTCGCCCGCCGCCCAGGCGTCTGCGCGCCCCAGGCAGAACATGATGAAGATATCCGCCGTCCATGGACCGATGCCGGGTCGTGCAACAAGCGTTTTAATCAGTTCGTGATCGGGCATCTGAGACAGCCTAGTTTCAAGCCCCTTGGTCGTGGCGAACCATTGGCTAAGATCAAGCAGGTAGGCTGCCTTGCGAGCAGACAGACCCACCTCACGAATGGACTCCCCACATGCAAGGGCTGCCTTTGGGCTTACCGGGTTACCAAGCTTAGATTCCAGACGCAGCCAGACGGTGTTTGCCGCAGCCACAGAAATCTGTTGACCCACAATGGATCGCATGAGCGTCTCATAGGGTGCACCGCGACTGCGCAAGAACGAACCGGGGTATGCTTCGATAAGACGTCCCATGACAGGGTCGTTTGAGCGAAGATGCTCGATTGCCTCATGCCAATACGGCGGGGCAAGATGACCCAGTCTGGTGCGTGTAACTGCCTTTACGTTGGGCATGTGTGCCTTTATTTGGTGCGTGTTGGGTGTTTGCATCCAAGTTTGCATTCAAGTATCGCAGATGACTCAGGCCTTGCGCATTGGCACATGGCTTGCTGTAGAAGGACCTAAGGAAAAAAGAAAACCATGTCCGAATCGCGTCCCCCTACCTTTGTTGACGAACTGCTTGAACGTATATCGGGTGGCCAGGCGGGCATTGTCTCTGGCGTTCCTTATGCGCACAGCAAAGTCTTCTGGCAGTGGCTCTCTGATCAGCCCAAGTCGGTGCTTGAAAAGGCTCAGCAAGATGCGGACCTTCTGTTCCGACGTGTGGGCATTACATTCAATGTCTACGGGGACGAGGCCGGGGCAGAGCGCTTAATTCCGTTTGACCTTATT
>CAZDNY010000091.1:0-9283 GCA_964506885.1 uncultured Hyphomicrobiaceae bacterium
GGCTTCACGATTCTCGACACCGACGACCAGTTGCGCCTCATCAAGCAGGTGATCGAAGCCGCCGGCATCGACAAGGACCGCTGGCCCGCGCGCCAGTTGGCAAGTCACATCGACGGCTGGAAGAACCGCGGCCTCACGCCCGACAAGGTGCCTGCGGGCGAGGCGAAGTCTTTCGCCGGCGGCAAGGGTGCAGAACTCTACGCCGCCTACCAGCGCCGCCTGAAGGAGTTGAACGCCTGCGACTTCGGCGACCTGCTTCTGGAAAACCTGCGCCTGTTCCTCACCCACCCCGATGTGCTGCAAAGCTATCAGAAGCGCTTCCGCTACATTCTCGTCGACGAGTACCAGGACACCAACACCGCGCAGTACCTGTGGCTGCGCCTTCTGGCACAGGGCTCGCCCAACGTCTGCTGCGTCGGCGACGACGACCAGTCGATCTACGGCTGGCGCGGCGCCGAAGTCGACAACATCCTGCGCTTCGAGACCGACTTCCCCGGCGCCACCGTCATCCGCCTGGAACGCAACTACCGCTCCACCAGCCACATCCTCGCCGCCGCCTCCGGCGTCATCGCCCATAACACCGGCCGCCTCGGCAAGACACTCTTCACTGACGGCGACAGTGGCGACAAGGTCACCGTCACCGGCGTCTGGGACGACGAGGAGGAAGCCCGTGTCATCGGCGAGGACATCGAGCAGTTGCAGCGCCAGCACCATCCCCTCGACGAGATTGCCATCCTCGTGCGCGCCTCCTTCCAGATGCGCGCGCTCGAAGACCGCTTCGTCACGCTCGGCCTGCCGTATCGCGTCATCGGCGGCCCGCGCTTCTACGAGCGCCAGGAAATCAAGGACGCCATCGCCTATCTCGACACCACATTGAACCAGGCCAACGACCTGAAATTCGAGCGCATCGTCAACGTTCCCAAGCGCGGCATCGGTGATACCTCGGTCAAGCGCGTCGTCGAACTGGCGCGCGCGCGCCGCATCCCGCTGTTCCATGCCGCGCGCGAGATCGTCGAGACGGAGGAACTGGCGGGCAAGGCACGCAAGTCATTGGCCGACCTGATCATCAGCTTCGAACGCTGGCGCGGGCTGATCGGCCAGATGCGCCACACCGAACTCGCCGAACTGATCCTCGACGAGTCGGGCTACACCGCCATGTGGCAGGCCGACAAGAGCCCGCAGGCGCAGTCGCGCCTGGAGAACCTGAAGGAACTCATCCGCTTCATGGACGAGTTCGACACGCTCGAAGGCTTCCTCGAACACATCTCGCTGGTCATGGATGCCGACCAGGGCAACGACGGTGACCGGGTATCGCTGATGACCTTGCACGCCGCCAAGGGCCTCGAATTCGACACCGTCTTCCTGCCCGGCTGGGAGGAAGGCTTGTTTCCCTCGCAGCGCTCGCTCGATGAGAACGGTCTGGCAGGGCTGGAGGAAGAGCGCCGCCTTGCCTACGTCGGCATCACCCGCGCCAAGAAGAGCGCGCGCATTTCGTTTGCCCAGAACCGCAGGAACCGCGGGCTTTATCAGTCCGCCATCCCCTCACGCTTCATCGACGAACTGCCCGACGAAAATGTCGAGGTGATCGAGCGCAAAGGCCCCTTCGGCGGCGCCTACCAGAATTTCGGCGGCGCTTACGCCAACCCGTTCGCACCCAGGAGCCGCTTCGACCGCCAAGGCAGCAACTTCAGCGAAACCGCAGGCACCTCCGCGCGCCCATCGGGCGGCTTCTCATCCACTTACGACACGCCCGGCTGGCAGCGCGCGCAAGCCCGCACCGCCGCCGACTGGAACCGCGACGCCAAAGCCCAGCGCGCCCGCCAGCCCGTGACGATCGAGGGCGAACTGGTCGCCTCCTCCACCGCCGAACCGCGCTTTGCCGTGGGCGAGCGCGTATTCCACCTGAAGTTCGGCTACGGCGAGATCGTCGCTGTCGACGGCAACAAGCTGACGATTGCCTTCGACAAGGCCGGGCAGAAGCGCGTCATGGACAATTACGTCGACCGCGTTTGATGCGGGCCGCCCGCGCCTCGGCGAGAACAATCCCACCCCCCGATGCCGCATGAAAAAACGCCCGCTGGGGACAGCGGGCGTCGAGGGTGGGACACCGGTCCAGGAGGAAGAAGGACCGGCGCCCGGAGATGATGAGGTCGCTCGACCTTAGCGGGCCGGCTGGGCCTGAGCCTGTGCCTGCGGAGCCGGAGCCTGGGCCTGAGGAGCGACCGGTGCCGGCGCGCCGTAGGGGCCATAGGCGTAAGGAGCCGGTGCATAGCCGTAGGGGGCGTAGCCGTAGCCCGGATAGCCGTAGCCATAGCCCGGGTAGCCGTAGGGACCATAGCCATAGCCGGGATAGCCGTAGCCGTTGCCCCAGCCATTACCGCGGCCGGCCAGATTGCCACCGAAGTTCATCGAGAAATTGCCCGAGCCCGAGCCGTCGCCCCAGCCGTTGCCCCAGCCGCCGTCGTTCCAGGGGCCCCAGCCCCAGGCGCTGGCGGACGTGCTGATGCCGGCGGTGCCGATCGCGAGAACTGCTGCCACGGCGGCGGTCTTGAGTGCGCTCTTCATGGTCCTACTCCTTGAGTTTCCTGATCCAAGTCGCGAAGTGCGAAAGTTCTTCCCAGACTGCGCTTTGTGCGGGTCCCGTGGATCTTCCGGGGAGGGAACGAGACGGTCGCGTTGGGCGCTGCCCATGCATCCGTTATCGCAATGAACATGCCAACATTCGAATGTATTGATATTTAATGGAATTCTAACGT
The DNA here is from genome assembly GCA_964506885.1 of uncultured Hyphomicrobiaceae bacterium. GTDB lineage: Bacteria > Pseudomonadota > Alphaproteobacteria > Rhizobiales > Hyphomicrobiaceae > JAEUMD01. Next base: position 2,757 of record CAZDNY010000091.1, read on the forward strand.
CTTCACCGCCCGTTGGAGTTGCAACAACGCAACGATGCGTCCAGGCAGCAACATTCTAAGGCTCTGATATCAATCAGAAATCGATAGAATTAGCGGAGTGCATCAATCGCAACACCTGCAACACCGCAGCTCCGAATGCACCCGCAGAGCCGACTGCGACATTGGCGCACATCGTGTGAGCGAGGATCGGAGAAAGCTGAGAGAGGAAAAGTTGGGGACCGCCCGCACACGCGCCCGCAAGCCGGGTTGCTCAGATCTTGCCATGTCCTTCGACGAACGGGACGAACCGAACAGCCAGCAGGTCGCGCCGGCTGACACGCCCGTGCACATCACGGCTGATAACCGCCAGAACCTGCCGTGTCACGCCGATCGGGATGACCATGCGTCCACCCGGCTTCAACTGATCCACCAGTGTGTCCGGCACCTCGTCTGCCGCCGCCGTCACGATGATTCCATCGAACGGTCCAGCCTCGGGCCACCCCTGGTGTCCGTCGCCCACGCGCACGTGTACGTTTGCGATGCCAAGTCCCGCCAGCACGCTTTTCGCACGCGCGGCAAGCTCCGCAACGATTTCGATGGAATAGACGTCCGAGACGAGCCGCGCCAGGATGGCCGCCTGATAACCCGATCCGGTGCCGATCTCGAGCACGCGATGGCCAGGCTCGGGATGGAGTGCCCCGGTCATCAGCGCCACGATGAAAGGTTGTGAAATCGTCTGGCCATGGCCGATCGGCAGCGGCACATTGCGATACGCAACGACCTCGTCTACCGCATCGACGAACTTTTCCCGCGGCACACAGGCAAGCGCATCAAGTACGCCCGGCCAGGAAATGGCATCCCTGACCTCAGCCGAAAGATCGGCAGCCTCCGCCTCGATCTCCGCGACGAGTTCCCGGCGCGCCCGGTCGTGGCTGTCAGCTTGCATGGTCATGCAGGAACCCCAATGAAAGTCCTACGCGAGCGGATTGGTTTTCCACAGCTGCGCACAGCCTGATCACCATGCAGCAGCCACGCCTTGATATTTGACAATACGAGGATTTTTACGAGCGTCTATGTTTCGGTAAAATTCGTTATAGAAAAAAGGTGCAATCAGCCGCGACACCTTGTGCATGATGAATTCGTCTTTGAACGCACGGCCATCAGCTCGCATGTCATGAGCCTGACACCCTGTGTTCGCGTTTCGGTAGGTTTCGCGTTTCGGTAGGTAATGCGTCGCTCGCGTCTGGGTCTTGTTGATTTACGGGGTATCATCATGGTTCGCTTGACCGACAACGAACGCGCCATGCTTGAACTGCTGGCGGAAACACCGCGCTCGCTCATTCCGCCAATGCATCTGAGCTACGCCCGCAGGCTCTCGAGCCAGGGTTTGGCGATCCACGCCGACGACGGCCAGTGGTACATCACCGCGGCGGGCGTACGCGAAACCCATCGCCAGCTGCACTGACACGGATCACCACGCGACTTCGGACACGAAAAAAGGACGTGGCAACTTGCGCCACGCCCCTATACCTCGCCGTGTTCGCTGATGCCGTCAGTGCGACAGGAGCACCGGAACCGTGTGGTTCTGCAGCACATGCCGCGTGACACCACCGAAGAATTGCGCACCGAATTTCGCGCGCCCATATGCGCCCATAACCAGCACATCTGGATCGAGCGCCGCACACTTTTCCAGCAACGCCGGCCCAACGCCATGCGTAGAGCTGTCGAAAGCGACGAGTTCAGATTCGATACCGTGCCGCTTCAGGTGAACCTGCAGATCAAGCCCTGGCAGGTCACCCATGTCGCGCGACTGCCGCTCCGCATGCGCACTCAGGATGTACAGCTTCTTCTTCGTTTCCAGAATCTGCATCGCATCGGTAAGCGCGCGCGCCGCATGGCGGCTGCCGTCCCAGGCGACTGCCGCTTCCTCGCGGAACGGGCGCGGCTTGTATCCCTTCGGCACGATAATGATCGGCTTGCCCGCGCGCTGCAGCAACTCCTGCGGATCGACCGAGCGATGCTCTGTTTTGAACGCCGTGAGGAACTGTCCGATAATCAGGATATCGAAGAACCGTGCCGATCGCGCCAGCGTCAGGTCGGGTTGCCCTTCTTCGACCAGCCACTGCGTTTCGCCGGTGAAACCCAACGCCTGGATCTGCTCGCGGAACTTCGCCTCGATGGCCTTTGACGCCTCCAGCCGCGCAGTAACCATGCTCTCCTTGACGTTCTCGGGAATCCAGCGCTGCAGGTGACTCTCGAAGGGTTCTGGACGCGACACGGTCATGCCCGTCACCGTCGCCTCGTATTTGCGACCCATCTGGACGGCGAACTCGAGCGCATGCTGAGATGCCTCGTTGCCGTCGTAGGCGACAAGCAGATCCTTGATGGCCATGTGGCGTTCCTCCTGTTGGATGAGGTCTTGAGCCTCTTACCGATTTGCGGACTATCACCGTGCGCGGATCGGACAGGCAGTGCAGCCTGGCCGAGCGCGGGCGGACGCAGCTTTACTGGCATGCAATATACCAAATCATGCATCCACGCCATGAGTGAATCATGGTCAGCAGCAATGCCACGGGAAGCGCGAAGCATCGCCGCAAATGTGCAAAGGCGCAACGGATCTCATGGCCCCGGACGGCTCCATCACGTCGATGGCGAAATGTTCCGCGGCACACCAAGCACCACCAGGATCAGCGCGAGGAGAACCGGCAATCGGGTCGAGTTGGCCTTCGAAACCCGGGCCATCCGGCCTTTGACCAGAAAATTGCAGAGCGGCCACGTGCGACGCTCACCGGCCAGCACCTCGATCCCGATCCCCCTGCAACCTTTCAGGTTTGGCTGGAACAGCCATCCAGCGGCGCCAATCCGCCCGAAGCAGAAATGATCTAAGCCGGCTCGACCCTGCGAGCGATCAGGTCGACAGCAGCGTTGATCTGCTTGATGCGCTCTTCCCTGACCGCCTGATCGGCAGCATCATGCGCGAGATCGGGATGCCAGCTCATCCGAAGAGCATCGACGCACTTCTTGATTGTCGCTTCACTGACCGAGGGATTGAGACCTAGGACTGCGAACGCTTCCGCGCGCGTCGTCGGCAGGCGCCCGTTGCCCGGCGCTGCACCCGAAACCCCGCCGCCGATCACACTATCGCGTGCACTGACACCGATACGGCGGATGCGTTCCAGATCCCGCATCAGCACACGGTAGGCCGGCGCAGGGATCGCGCCTGTATCGGACGCCCCGCTCGCTTTGGCCACGCAAAGACGCTGGCGCACGCGCCGCATCTCATCGTCGAGCACGCTGCGCAACGGCAGCTCTTTCGGAAGAGCTTCCACGATACCCGCGACACTCACGTAGGCTGCATCAAGGCCGGCAGCCGGAAAACCAACCGCATCGTGCCCTGCTCCATGTGCCGAACCGTCCGAGGAACCCAGCACCGACGACAGCCGCCGCATGATGCCCCAATCCGCAATGCCGCCACCGGCCAGAGGCGACGCCCAGTTGGAGATCCCGCCCGAGAGCCGGCCCGCAAGTCCGCTCATGACCGCCGGCCGCCGCCACATGGCCCAGCCGCTGGTCACGAACAGGCTGGTCAGAACCAGCCACAGCAGGCCATCGCGATAAGAGGTCGATGGCGGCGCGACGGATGCAATCGCCGCATGCGACGGCGCCGCACCGAAGGCCTCTGGTGGCGACGGTTTCACTGTCGCCGTCCAGGCCGAAAGAATTGGCGGCGAAACAGTCCGATCCGGCGCGGTGACTCTGAGCCGTCCAACCCCCTCCGCCCCCTCGGATCGGATCGACCCGGTGTCAACTGGCGCCGCAGCCGGCGGTGACGCGAGGGACCCGGCAGCGTCGTCGGCGCGCGCCGATGGACCGGACTGCGACCGCGACACCTGATCACCTAGCGCATCCTTGCGCTCCGGTGTTGCCGCCCCACCCAGTTCCGGCAATGGCTCCGACAGGATTGTTCGCTCCAGGAGTTTCTGCTGCGCTGCGGGACCCGTGGAGTCTGCTGGCGCCGCCGCGACAACCGCCGCCGTTGCATTGGACTGCGCAGCAGCACTCTTGCCGGGGGCACCCGCCGCAGTTTCGATCCGCGCGCCGAAATGCGCCACCGGCGCGAAACCGGCCGGCATCACAAAACGCAGTTCGCGTGCGCTCGGCGCCGGACACGGTTTCAATGCGATCTGTTCCAGCCGCCCCGCCTCGCTCTCCGCCACAGAGCCCTCGGGCGTTGCCGCGCACGGCACGCGCGCCGCCACGGCTGCCGCTGAACCGGCGGTCTCGAGCAGTGCGATATTGAGCTGCGCCCCTTCCCGCCAAACGCGTGAGGCGCGACGCCCGCCGATGGCTTCTGCCACCCGGTCCCAGCTTACCTGCCGGTCTCCGCACAGGATGTCGAAGCGGTGCGCGATCATGGTGCGGCACTGCACCGGCCGCCCTTCCGCGCACGCCAGCACGACCCGCTCCTGGCGCGGGCCGACGATTTTCAGACTTTGTTCGCCAGAAGGCGAAAGCTGGATATCGTCAGCGCCGGCCCTGCAACTGAACGGCAGCGACAAGCGCTCCGCGCCCGCGCGAGCCACATCGCCCGGCGCAAGCAGTACGCCCGCAGCACCAATGACGCCAAAGAGAAAAAGCCGAATTTCCTGCCGCCCGTGCACCAAAGCCCCCTTGTGCCGGTTCCCCGCAAAACCTTATGCAGATTGCCCAGCGAACCGTGTCACGACTGTGGCCGTCCGGGCAAAATATGACGTCGTCCCCACCTTCGAATCGATCACTCGCAAAGCATTAAACCGCATACCCTGCTTAGGCACGAAACGAGCCTAACGCTTGTCGCGGAAAACGCCCAAGAAACTGGCCGTAGCCAGGAAGATCAAAGCCAACCCCGCCAGCGTTTCGATGATACGCGCCCAAGACAGCAGACGTCCGAAGGTCAGACCCTCGCTCGCTGGCGCACCTGCTGTGCCTTGCGCAGCCTCACCCGCCGCCGGGCGTGTCTCGCCCGCCGCGCCGCCACGTTCGCTCAGCCGCCAGCGCGCGTTGATCTGCCAATGCGCGCTCGTACCCAGGTCGACGAACGGCACCGCACTTTCGAGCGAGAAGGCGAGTGGGTCGAATGCCGGGTAGACACTACGCAAATCCCGCGCCGGATATTCCCCCTGACGGCTGGCGATGAAAACGCTGTTGTCGAGGCAGTGCGGCTGCGGGCATTGCCGCGCAGCCCAGGCATAAAGGCCAGCAAACGCCAGGACCATCACCGCCAGCAGCGTGAGGCTGCGCCATGGGCTGTAACCGAACAGCGCCACGAGGTCGAAAATGCGCGCCCGCCACCGTGCCAGCCGGCCCTGGTCGAGACTGCGCGCCTGCCAGCGCCGCCGCGCCACATCGACCGTGCGCGCGTCCCCCTCGAAGCCCTGAGCCGCCAGCCGACGTGCCAGCTGGCGCCAGGCATCCGGCCGGAACTGAAAGGCGACGTCGCGCGCCGACTGCGCCTCGAGCCACGCGATGCGCCGTTCGCCGGCCGCCACCGGCCGCGCACGCTCTGTATCCGCGCCCGCTCCTGTCACATCCTCTGCCTCGCCGCTTGGATTGACAAGGTCGTCGTAGACGAACCCTGCCAGCACCAGATGATCCCCGTCGCGCCCGTCAGGCCCCGCCGCGCGCGCCTCCACCGGCGGCGGCCAGGCCGCGGCGTAATCCTCGAACACGACGGCATGGGCACGCCCCAGATCGACGATGCCCCGCGGACGGCTTTCCGCGCGACGCGGCATCACGAGGCGGTTCATCACACTGTCGGCGAGCGCGATCGCATGATGCCGGTAATGCTCCGCGACATCGCTGCGATCCACCCCACCGCGCTTGTCCGCGCGCCGCGCCGGCATGTCACCGGCAAGCGCCAGCGCCGTCACGTGGCTCTCGCCGAAATCGACACGACCGCCCACCCGCGCACGCTCGATCAGAACCGCACCGATCGTGCGCAGCCCATCACACAGCAGTACGTCACCGCCCACCTGCGCGCCTGTCGCCATGAAGGCCACGCCACGCTCCACCTTCATGGACGCGCCTCGCGCCGTCAAAGACCCGCCCGCGGAGATACTGCCGAGCCGCACGCAGCCGAACACCACCGACTTGTCCATGGCGAAGTCGCCATCGCCCGCGACACTCTCGCCCGCTACCGCGTCAGCCGCACCATAGACACGCGCCGCCGTCAGCCGCACCGAACCCGAGACGTGCGCGCCGCGCACATCGAGCAGCCCCACGAGCTTGGAGCGTTCCAGATCGGCATCACCCGCGATCCGCGAACGCGCCGCGCCGATGGCGATACGCCCCCCGTGCACCTCCAGCCCCCGGGCCAGAAAGCCACCGCCCAAACGCGCCCCGTCGAAGCCGAGCGCATCGACAAGGGGTACATAGAGTGGGGCCACGATCACCAGCATCGCGGTGTCGTCCAGGAACATCCCCATCACCAGGAAGGACAGCTGCATCAGGATCAGCACGGTCCAGGGATTGAGATGCATCTGGCCAATGAACAAATCCTCGATCGCGCG
>CAZDNY010000092.1:0-9277 GCA_964506885.1 uncultured Hyphomicrobiaceae bacterium
TCCGCAACAGCCTTGTTCCCGCGTTACGCTATGGTCCGGTGACGGCCGTACCTGCAGCCAGCCAGGCGGCGACAATCGAGTTCGACCGGCCGCTGCTGATTGCCGAGATCGATGCCGGACTGGAAAAGCCCGTCGTGGTGATCAACTGCCACCTGCGCGCGCCGCTTGCATCCAACATTGCCGGCCAGAAGCTTGCGCCGTTCGTCTGGCGCTCGGTCGGGGGCTGGGCGGAAGGCTTCTGCGTTTCCTCGATGAAGCGCAATGCGCAGGCGCTGGAGTTGCGGCTGGCGATCGACGACATTCTTGGCGCGGACCCCGAAGCACGGATTGCGGTTGCCGGCGACTTCAATGCGGAGGACTACGACTCGCCCCTGCGTATCGTGTCAGGCGCCGAGCAGGACACGGGCAACGGTGCGCTGGCCGTCAACTCCATGATCGTGCTCGACCGGGCGATCGAGGAGGGGCGCCGTTTCAGCGTCATCCATCAGGGGCGGCCGCAGATGCTGGATCACATCCTGGTGAGCCGGTCGCTGTATGGACGCTTTGCGGGTATCACCGTGCACAACGAGGCGCTCTCCGACGAGGCCGTCGGCTTTGCACGCGTCGATCGTCCGGCCGGGTCCTATCACGCATGCCTGGTTGCGCAGTTCACCTGAGGCGTGACAATCTCGGGGAATGGCGCGTGCGCGCTTAGAAGGTCCCTCACGCGGAAGCGGAGCCAATACCGGTCTTGCAGACGATCCGAGACGCATGAACCCTGAGACACCGTCGAATCGGGGAAAGCACCGCCATCTGGTCTGGCTCGCCGTTGCGGCCGGCGTGCTGCTGACCGTGATCGGGATCCGCTTCCTGATCGTGCCGAGGACGGCTGCGAACAACTTCGGGCTCGCCAAGGAGGTGACGGGCTATGCGCTGCACCACATGGTGGGGCTGCGCGATATCTGGCTGGGTGGCCTCGCCATCGTGCTGGCGGTGTTACGAGAGTGGCGCGCGCTGATGTGGTGGTTCGCGCTGGGCGCGCTGGTGTGCTTTGCCGATGCCGCCATTGCTGGCGCCTCGAGCGGCAAGGCCCTGGCCGTCGGTTTCCACCTTTTGTCAGGGGTGTTCTGTGCGGGGCTGGCGCTGGCGATCCGGGCCCGGTTGCGCTAGTTTTGGCTTAACTTTCTGATAAAGCTTGGTTTCTGGTTCGAAGTGATGTCGGAGGCGGCAATTTGCGCCCTTAACCTCGCTCATGCATCATGTCTGGTGTTGGCCACAAAGCTTTGGCAAACAAGGACAGTTAACGGCCGTTAATCCCATACGGTCCGCGTGCGCAGCTTTGCTGGACGTGGGGCGAGGCGCGCGGCCGGGGTCAGCGTCTTGCGGAGTGGTCTTATCATGATCGACAACCTGTTCCTGCTCGCCATTGGCGCCTTCGGCTGGGGGCTGAGCCTGACAACGTACCGGTTGTTCGCGCGCAAGAACAAATGGCCGATGGGCTCGCTGCACGCCGATCTGCCCGCGATCCCGATCCTGCTGGGGCTTTTCGCGCTGACCATGGGGCTGTTGTTCGCGGCGGCTCTGGGCGCCTACGAAGGCGGCTGGATCATCGTCGCTTGCGGGATCCTGCTGGCAATCTTCTGGACCGGCTTCCTGCGGGTCGGCTCGCAGATCTCACTGTTCCTGGCACCGCTGGCGGCTGGATTGCTGCTGATCGGCTGGCTGCCGGTGATTCTCGGCTACGAGCAGCCGCGCTGGGCGCATGCTCGCCCGGCCGATTTGATCAAGCGCGCGCCGCCGAGTGTGCCCGCCAATCCGGATTTGTGAGTATCGTTGCGGCTTGATCATTTCCGCCTCGAGGCGGAATTGCTCACCCGGCCCGTTTCTTCTGTCGACTACTTCAAGTCTCCTGCTATGGGTTGTCGGGAGTGCGAGCGGGCTTTTGCCAGCCAGACCTGAAAGTCTATGATCCGGGGAAGCGGTTTCCTGCTGTCCGTTGGCCGAATCGCTTCAAGAGGCGGTGAGGCCAGCGCACGTCGACCTGGCCTTGTCCTTGGTGTGAGGGCTCGCGTCTGTCGCGGCGCCGCCTTGACGAAACTCAAGTCCGAACCCTGTTTTTCCCCGCGTGCGCCCATGCAGGCTTTCGACCAACTGCTGCTATAGAAGCAGGCCGGGGAGCCTTGCTTTAAAGCCCTGTAAGACGTAGGGAACAGGGGTCTGTTCGCATGGGGACGTGGCGGGCGGATAGCCGGAGCCTGCCGAGGTCTCCGGGGCGCTGTGGTGGCGCCTCCTTCAAAATTCTCCCCACTGCCTGTCGCCAGGAGCCCGAGGAGCCATAGATGGCCGTTCGCCGCCTGCATCCGGATCAACCGCCGAGCTTCGCCTTCACGCCTGAGAACCTCGCCTGGGCGAAGGAAACAATCGCGAAATATCCGCCGGGCAAGGAGGCATCCGCCGTGCTGCCTGTCTTGTGGCGGGCGCAGGAGCAGCACGAGGGCTGGCTGCCCGAGCCGGCAATCCGATATGTCGCCGACATGCTGGGCATGGCCTACATCCGCGTGCTCGAAGTGGCGACGTTCTACACGATGTTCCAGCTCGCACCGGTGGGCACGACGGCGCATGTGCAGGTCTGTGGGACGACGCCGTGCATGCTGCGCGGGGCAGAAGACCTCATCAAGATCTGCAAGGCGAAGATCCACCCCGAACCGCATCATTTGTCGGCGGATGGGAAATTCTCTTGGGAAGAGGTGGAATGCCTGGGCTCGTGCGCCAACGCGCCGATGGTTCAGGTGTGGAAGGATACCTACGAGGACCTGACACCCGACCTGTTCGAAAAGCTTCTGGAAGGCTTCGCCGAGGGCAACCCGCCCAAGCCCGGTTCGCAAATCGGGCGCACTGCATCGTGCCCGGAGGGCGGGCCCACGACGCTCTCGGATCCCACGCTGTTCGACGGCTCGACGATCGGTGCGTGGAAGAAGCGTTTTGCGGAGACCAAGGACGCAGAGAGCGATCAAGCCAAGGCGGCGGCGCAGGCCGGACCCGTAGCGACCGCCAAGACCACGGCTGAAGCGACCGAAAAGACAGGCGGCGACGGTAAGCCCGGCGCGCCCGGGGTGACGGGTGGATATGCCGCCAAGCCCGAGGCACAGGCGGCTTCAGGCGGTGATGAAGCGCGGGATCGGGCGGGGTCGGGCGCGATGGGCCTGATGGGTGCGCCTGGTGCCGGGGCGCAGGTGGACAAGGGCAACATCGCGGCAGAGGCGGCCTCGGGGGCGGTGGTGGCGGCCGTTGGCGGCGCGGTGGCCGGCAGTTCGGCGGGCCAGGAGACTGCGGCCGAAGCTCAGGTCGAAGGCAAGAAGCCTGAGTTGCTCGATGCGCCGCGCGACGGCAAGGGCGACGACCTGAGCCTGATCTGGGGCGTCGCGGAGAAGTTGCAGGAAAAGCTCAACAGCATGGGCATCTGGCACTTCGACCAGATCGCCAAGTGGACGCGCGAGGAAGTCGCGTGGTTCGAGGCGTCCATGCAAGGGTTCAAGGGCCGCGTGGAACGCGACAAGTGGATCGAGCAGTGCCAGAAGCTGGCCGAGGGCTGGCGGCCGGATCATGCCGCCGGCGAACGGCCGAAGGGGTGAAGGCGATCATGTGGCAGATGGGGCTATTCATGGTCTTGAAGATCGTCAGTCTTCTGGCTGCGATCGCCCAGACTGTTGGCTTCGTCGGCCTGTTTGCATTCGAGGTTCTCGATCCGTGGAAGTGGCATCTGCTGATTGGCGGAACGATCACGATCCTCGTATCGGAAGGCCTGTCCCACGTTCTGGCCAAGCGCATGGCCGGCGCGGACGACGTGGAGCAGAGGCAGATATGACTGGACGCGCGAGCATGCATCATCTCATCGGTGTCGTGGTTGTGCCGCTGGCCATGATCGCTGCAGGCGTCGGCATGGCGATGACCCGCGATGATCCGATGTGGCTCGTGTTCGGCGCCGTACTCGCGATTGCGACAAGCTTTCTGGCGCGCAGGAATTCTGGGAGCTGAGGCAAATTCATGCTGGCTGACAAGGATCGCATCTTCCGTAACATCTACGGCTTCCACGACAGTGGGCTCGACGCCGCAATCAAGCGCGGCGCGTGGGACGGGACCAAGTTCCTGATCGACCAGGGTCACGACTGGATCATCGGCGAGGTCAAGGCCTCGGGGCTGCGCGGGCGCGGCGGGGCTGGCTTTCCGACGGGATTGAAATGGTCGTTCATGCCGAAGAACGATCCGCGTCCGAGCTATCTGGTCGTCAACGCCGACGAGTCCGAGCCCGGCTCGTGCAAGGACCGCGAGATCCTGCGCAATGATCCGCAGCTGCTGATCGAAGGCATGCTGCTCGCCTCGTTCGCGATGCGCGCGCACACCGCCTACATCTACTTTCGCGGTGAATACATCCGCGAGCGCGAACGGTTCCAGCGCTCGGTCGACGAGGCCTATGCGGCCAAGCTGATCGGCAAGAACAACGTGCACGGCTGGGACTTCGACATCGTCGTGCATCACGGCGGCGGCGCCTACATCTGCGGCGAGGAAACCGCGCTGATCGAATCGATCGAGGGCAAGAAAGGGCAGCCGCGTCTGAAGCCGCCGTTCCCCGCCGGCTGCGGCCTTTACGGTGCGCCCACCACGGTCAACAACGTGGAATCGATTGCGGTCGTGCCCGACATCCTGCGGCGCGGGGCGACATGGTTTGCCGGGCTCGGCAAGCCGAACAACACAGGCACCAAGCTGTTCCAGATTTCAGGCCACGTGAACAAGCCGTGCGTGGTGGAAGAGGAAATGGGCATTCCGTTGAAGGAGCTGCTCGAGAAGCATGCCGGCGGCGTGCGCGGCGGCTGGAACAACCTGCTGGCGGTGATTCCCGGCGGCTCTTCGGTGCCCTGCATCACCGCGGATGTGTGCGACGACATCACGATGGATTTCGATGCGCTTATCAAGGCGAAGTCGGGTCTGGGCACGGCGGCCGTGATCGTGATGGACAAGTCGACGGACATCATCAAGGCGATCAGCCGTATCTCGTATTTCTACAAGCACGAGAGCTGCGGCCAGTGCACGCCGTGCCGCGAGGGCTGCGGCTGGATGTGGCGCGTGATGGAGCGCATGGTCAAGGGCGAGGCGAAGAAGAGCGAGATCGACCTTTTGTACGATGTGTCGAAGCAAGTCGAAGGACATACCATCTGCGCGCTGGGTGATGCGGCGGCTTGGCCCGTGCAGGGTCTCATCCGCAACTTCCGTCCGGTGATGGAGGCGCGGATCGATGCGTATCACAAGGCGCACAAAGCGGCCGCGGAGTAGGTGAGAGGCTAGAGGCGATCATGCCCAAGAAACTGATCATCGACGGCGTTGAGATCGAGGTTGCGGACGGCACCACGCTGTTGCAGGCGTGCGAGCAGGCGGGCTCGGAAATCCCGCGCTTTTGCTATCACGAGCGGCTCTCGATCGCGGGCAACTGCCGCATGTGTCTGGTCGAAGTGGAGGGCGCGCCCAAGCCGATCGCGAGCTGCGCGCAGACGGTCAACGAACTGCGTCCCAACCCGGACGGTTCGCCCAACGTGGTGCACACCAAGAGCGCCACGGTGAAGAAGGCGCGCGAAGGCGTGATGGAGTTCCTGCTCATCAACCATCCGCTCGACTGCCCGATCTGCGACCAGGGCGGCGAATGCGACCTGCAGGATCAGGCGATGGCGTTCGGCCTGGGTGGCACGCGCTATCACGAGAACAAGCGCGCCGTGGAAGACAAGTACATTGGCCCGCTCATCAAGACGATGATGACGCGCTGCATCCACTGTACGCGGTGTGTGCGCTACATGACCGAGATCGCGGGCGTGGAGGAACTGGGCCTCATCAGCCGCGGCGAGGACGCCGAGATCACGACATACCTGGAAAACGGCATCCTGTCGGAGATGAGTGCCAACGCGGTGGACCTGTGTCCGGTCGGCGCGCTGACGCACCGGCCGTGGGCGCACAATGCGCGGCCGTGGGAGTTGAGAAAAACCGAGAGCATCGACGTAATGGACGCGGTCGGCTGCAATATCCGCGTCGACACGCGTGGTGCGGAAGTGATGCGCATCCTGCCGCGCAACAACGATGCCGTGAACGAGGAGTGGATCTCCGACAAGACGCGCCACGTGGTCGACGGGCTCAAGACGCAGCGTCTCGACCAGCCGTATGTGCGCAGGAACGGGCGGCTCGAGGCAGCTTCGTGGGACGAGGCGCTGGATGTCGTTGCGGACAAGCTGAAATCGAGTGCGCCGGAGCGGATCGCGGCGATCGCCGGCGATCTTTGCGGTGCAGAAGAGATGTTCGCGCTCAAGGAGCTGCTCGGCGGCATGGGGGTCGCGAGCCTGGATTGCCGCGCGCCGCACGAGGCGCTCAATCCGGCGGCCGGGCGGGCATCTTATGTCTTCAACACGACCATCGAGGGCATCGAAGAGGCCGATGCGATCCTGATCATCGGTTCGAACCCACGGCTGGAGGCGCCGGTCCTCAATGCGCGAATCCGCCGCCGCTGGCGCCAGGGCGGGGCGGCGATCGGGCTGATCGGTGCGGCCGCGCCGCTGACCTATGACTACACACACCTTGGTACCGGCGCGCAAAGCCTTGCGGAACTGGCCGACGGCAAGGGCGATTTTGCCAAAGTGCTGGCTGAGGCCAAACGGCCGATGGTGATCATCGGTTCAGGCGCCACCGCGCGTCCCGACGGCGCGATGATGCTGTCGCTGGCCGCGCGCATTGCGGAGACGGCGGCCAAGGGGGCGGACGAGGACTGGTCCGCATTCAACGTGCTGCATACGGCGGCCGGCCGGGTCGGCGGCCTCGATCTCGGTTTCGTGCCGGGCGAAGGCGGCCGCGCAACCGCGGACATCATTGCCGGTGCCGGTTCGGGCGCTATCGACGTGGTCTGGCTGTTGGGGGCGGACGAGTTCGACATGGGCGGGCTGGGTGATGCCTTCGTCATTTACCAGGGCACGCACGGGGATGCTGGCGCGCATCGCGCCGACGTGATCCTGCCGGGGGCGGCCTACACGGAAAAGAGTGCCACGTACGTCAACACCGAAGGGCGCGGGCAAACGACGAGCCGCGCCGTGTTCCCGCCCGGTTCGGCGAAGGAGGACTGGACGATCCTGCGGGCACTGTCGGCGCGCCTGGGACGCACGCTGCCATTCGACACGCTGGGCGAGCTTCGCGCACAGATGTACAAGGCGGCGCCGGTGCTGGCGCGTCTGGAGAGCCCGCACGCCGGGGAGGGCGAGGGCGGCGCGCTGGCCAAGCTTGCCGAGACCGGTGGCATGGCGGATGCGACGGCGTTCGAGCCCACCATAGCGGATTTCTATCTGACCAATCCGATTGCGCGGGCGTCTGCGGTGATGGCCGAGCTTTCGGCGCTCAATAAGGCTGCGGGCGCCCAAGGCGGCCTGAAGGCCGCGGAATGAGAGGGGAAGGGGCTCGGCCATGATCAATGCCGTGATCGAATGGTTGCATGCGACGCTGCCGCTTCCGGGCTGGCTCGACTGGCTGTGGTGGACGCTCGTCTATGTGGTCGCGAGCCTTGCGCTGCTGGTCGGCCTGTTGGTTCTGATCGCGTTCCTTTTGCTGATGGACCGCAAGGTGTGGGCGGCGGTGCAGATGCGGCGCGGGCCTAACGTGGTGGGACCTTTCGGCCTGTTCCAGTCGTTCGCCGACCTTTTGAAGTTCGTGTTCAAGGAGCCGGTCATACCGGCGGGGGCGGACAAGGGTGTGTTCCTGCTGGCGCCGGTTGCGACAGCGACGCTCGCACTTGCGATGTGGGCGGTGATCCCGATCAACGAGAACAGCTGGGGCAAGTGGGTCATCTCCGACCTCAATGTCGGCGTGCTGTATCTGCTGGCGCTGTCGTCGCTGGGCGTCTACGGCATCATCATGGGCGGCTGGGCGTCGAACTCGAAGTACCCATTCATGGGCTCGCTCAGGTCGGCGGCGCAGATGGTCTCCTACGAGGTGTCGATCGGCCTCGTCATCATCACCGTGCTGCTGCTGGTGGGCTCGCTCAACCTCACCGATATCGTCAACGCGCAGAAGACCGGGCTGGGCACGCAGATCGGCCTGCCCAACTCGTTCCTGGACTGGCACTGGCTGGCGCTGTTCCCGATGTTCGTCGTCTTCTTCATCTCGGCGCTTGCCGAGACCAACCGGCCGCCATTCGACCTGCCGGAAGCGGAATCGGAACTCGTTGCCGGCTTCATGGTGGAATACTCCTCGACGCCGTACCTGCTCTACATGCTGGGTGAGTATGTGGCGATCGTGGCCATGTGCGCGATGACGACGATCCTGTTCTTAGGCGGCTGGCTGCCGCCGCTCGATGTGCCGGTGCTGAACTGGGTGCCGGGCATATTCTGGTTCGTCGGCAAGGCGACGTTCGTGTTCTTCATGTTCGCCATGGTGAAGGCGATGGTGCCGCGTTACCGCTACGACCAGCTGATGCGGCTGGGCTGGAAGGTGTTCCTGCCGCTGTCGCTGTTGATGGTCATCGTGGTGGCTGCCGTGCTGCATTTCGGGGGGCTGGCATGAGTCCTCAGATGATCGGCGTGCTCGCGGGCGGAGCGTTCGGGCTCCTCAACATGGGCATCCTTCGCGCGGTTGCGGCAAAGATGGAAGCCAAGGCGGAACGGCCTGAACAGCGGCGTGCTGCTGGCATCCTGCGGACCGTGGCGGTGCTTGATGTGATCATTTTCGCGGTGCTGGGATACTTCCTGGTGCCGATGTTCATGGAATGAGGACGGAGACGACGCATGAGTGTGGCATCCGGAATCAAGTCGCTGTTCCTGACGGAGTTCGTTTCGGCGTTCTTCCTGACGATGCGCTACTTCTTCGCGCCCAAGGCGACGCTGAACTATCCTTTCGAGAAGGGACCGCTTTCTCCGCGCTTCCGTGGCGAGCACGCGCTGCGCCGCTATCCCAACGGGGAAGAGCGCTGCATCGCCTGCAAGCTGTGCGAGGCGATCTGTCCGGCGCAGGCGATCACGATCGAGGCGGGGCCGCGGCGCAACGACGGCACGCGGCGCACCACGCGCTACGACATCGACATGACGAAGTGCATCTACTGCGGGCTGTGCCAGGAGGCGTGCCCGGTGGACGCGATCGTGGAGGGGCCGAACTTCGAGTTCGCCACCGAGACGCGCGAGGAACTCTTCTACAACAAGGAGAAGCTGCTCGCGAACGGCGACCGGTGGGAGCGCGAGATCGCCAAGAACCTGGCGCTCGACGCCAAGTACCGGTGAGGGGCGCG
>CAZDNY010000093.1:0-9245 GCA_964506885.1 uncultured Hyphomicrobiaceae bacterium
CGTTAATCCGCTTTACATTCCGCGCAATCACCTGGTCGAGGCGGCGATCAGCGCGGCGGTTGCGCACGGGGACTTCGAACCTTTCGAATCGCTGGTCGCGGTGCTGTCACAGCCCTTCGAGGAACAGGCTGGCCGCTTGCGCTACACCTTGCCGGCCGAGCCGCACGAGATGGTGCATGAAACATTCTGCGGCACCTGATTCTGCAATGCAGTGAATGTTCGGCGCCGCCCGGACAAGGTGGCCCGCCGTCAGGACGTGGCGGCATTGGCGTCGATGTGCTCAGGCCCGGGTCATATAGGAGCGCAACAGCGCGCAGTTGGGACAGAAGTGCGGTCTGGGTGCCATCGGATTGCGCTCCAGGCTATCGATCCAGTCCTGACATGCCGTGGGATGGGCGCAGCGGATGCAGTTCCAGCGTGCCATCTCGAACGTCGCGCCATGCGCGTCGCGTCGGAAGCGGTGGAGATCGATCCCCATGCGCTCCATTATCTCGTCGAGGCGCTGCTCGCGCTGCTCGACGTGAGTGACCATCGGTCTCGACACGGAACGCCTCCTTGTCTCCGCTTCCGGTGGAAGCGGTTCGCCGCTGGTTTTTGTCGGGATTATTTTTTGCGCACGATAAAAGTATCAGATGATTGGCGTGGCGGCTTCTTGACGATCGTCAATTGAGGCGGCGCCTGCGACGAAGCAACGCGAATGGGCGGTTGCGGGTACGCTTGCAAGCGTGCCTTGATGGCGAATCGCCCATGCCGGATCGGCGGGCAGATCGCAACTGTGTGGCCTTTGTGCCCGTTGTCGATCAAAGCTCGGGCGCTTCGTGTCTTTTCTGATCGGGCGTCAGACGACGGGGGCACCGTATCCGTAGCTGTAGGGTACCGGGCCGGAGAACGCGATGACATCGCCGTCGTCGATAGCGACGTGTTCGTTCACGACGCCGCCCTGGTAAAGGCCGGGCGTAATGTCGCGACCGTTGCGCAATACCAGGTAGATGTCATCGAGCGGCAGCGCGAACATGCGGATAATGTCGCCGACGGTCGTACCTGCAGGCAATTCGAGGCGACGCGATACGCCATCGACGCCGCTGTATTTCGCCAGGCTATTGAAGAAGCGCGCTTCAACCTTGAGAATTGCGCCGCGTGTGTTGTGGCCGAAATTCTCGGCCGTCGGGCACATCAGGTCTTCGGACATGCAGCTCTCCTCAGCGCGATCGTTGCGGCCGCTGCCGCCTCGATTCGTCCGGGCAGGGCCTGGGGTGCCGGGGCCAATACGGCCCGTTGCGCTCAGCGATAGCCGATGCTCGAAGCCCATCTCTTGATTTTGGTCAGGTCACAGCGTCAGGCGAACAGGTCGTCGTTGTGCTCGGCGGCTGTCCGGCTGGCGGGCTCAGGTGGTGTCGGGCTACGTGCCAGTTGCCATGCGGCCAGGGAGGCGGCCGAGCCGAGGAGCCAGCCGGCGAGCACGTCGCTGGGCCAGTGTGCGCCAAGGTAGACACGTGTGAAACCGACGGCCAGTGCGACAATTGCGGCGCATGAGAGCAACGTCACAGCGAGTCGGCGATCTGCGATTTCGCGGACTGCAATGCCGGCGAGCAATAGGTAAAGCGTTGCCGACAGCATGGCATGACTGCTGGGAAAGCTGGCTGTTTCGACATTGACGGATGCGGCAAGAAAGTCGGGTCGGTCGCGGTCGAAGATCTGCTTGAGGACGGCGTTGAGCACGTAGGTGGCGATCATCGTGGTAACGAGCATCACGGCGGGGCCGATGCGGTGCATGATTGCCAGGACCGTGGCGGCCGTCAGCGTGATCACCAGGACGATGGTGTTGGAGCCCAGTGCGCTGATGTCGCGCATCGCGCTTTCGAGCCAGGCCGGACCAATGGGATCGTTGGGGTCATAGATGTTGTGAAGCACTTCCAGGACGCGCAGGTCGATGGCTGCCAGACCGCCGCGCGTCAACAGGCCGATCACGAGCCACATGGCAAGCAGACCCGTGGCGCTCAACGTTGAGATGACGAGCGCCTTGCGGACGATCGCGCAACCCGGCAGGCGCGGGCTGTCGACGAAATCGCTCGGGTTTGTCATTTCCGGCTTTGCGTCCATTGCGATCATCTTGCCCGAGTTTTCGAGCAGCTACATGACATGTCGGCCGCCAACTGGACGGTATTGGCGCACCATAGCACCAACCGGCCGCTTAGGGAGTGGTAGCGGACACTTTCGTTTCCCCGGCGTTCACGATATCTGACGAACGCATGAGAACAAGGCATTGGCGAGAACAGCAGCGCGCGGGTGGGTCAGGCGGTATGTCGCGCACTGACGGCCGCTTCGGCCGCTGTCGCGCTCTGTATGGCCGGACGCGCTGTGGGGGCGCTTGCGCTGCCGTGCTGGCTCTACTTGTGTTCAATTTGTTGATACTGATTCCGTGTGCGGGATATGCGGGCGGGGCAGGCGCGCCGGCGCGTGCCCAAGCCTTGGGCGATCTGTCTGCGGAGGCATCGGCGCGGTTCGAGATCGGTGCTGCGATCTTTGCGGCCGAGTGGGTGGGCGCCCCTGACGTATCGGATGGCGCGGATGGTCTGGGCCCGCTCTATAGCGCACGCTCATGCGTGCAATGCCATTCAGTAGCGATTCCTGCGACGCCTCCGGCGGGGGCACCGGTCGGGGTGCGGCATGTGCTGCGGCTTTTGAGTGATGAGGGGCTGCAGGCTGGTGATCCGCGCTATGGCCGTCAGCTTCAGGACAAGGCGATAGCCGGGCTTTCCGCTGAAGGGCGCTATGAGGTCCATTGGATCGCCGTTGAGACGAAGCTTGGCGATGGCCGGACCGTGCGCCTGCGCCGGCCGAAGGTGGTTGTCGAGGCGCTGGCGTCGGGTCCGTTGGCGGCGGGGACGCGGGTCTCCTTGCGGCGGCCTTCCGCGATCGAGGGGTTGGGACTGATTGCGGCGATTGCCGACGATGACATCGCCGCAGGTGCCGATCCGGAGGACCGCAACGGCGATGGTATCCGCGGGCGTGTCGGGCTGGCTATCGATCCCGGCAGCGGGCAAATGCGGCTGGCTCGTTTCGGCTGGCAGGCATCGGCGGTGACGCTTGGCGCGCAGACGGCGGACGCGTTTCATCTCGACATGGGGTTGTCGTCGCCATTTCATCCCGATCCGTCCGGTGATTGTACGGCGTCTCAGACGGCCTGCCGCATGGCACCGGACGGGCGTTCGGCTGCTAAAGCCGGCCACGAGGTGAGCGCACAAGAGATCGCGTTGATCGTTGCTTATCTGGAGGGGCTCGCGCCAACGAGCGGGCGGGATGGGGCAGGTGCTGGCGCTGGTACTTTACAGCATCCTTCGCAACACAGCTTAGGCGAGGATCTGTTCCGGGCGCTCAATTGCAGCGGTTGCCATCGTCCGTCGTTCACGACGCGCTCAAGCGGGGCGGCACCGCATCTGTCAGGCAAGATTGTCGCGCTGTTCTCCGATCTGTTGCTGCACGACATGGGCGACGAACTCGCCATTGGGGGGCGTGGCGATACAGGTGCCAGGGCGGTGCGATCTACGCTTTGGCGAACCGCGCCGCTGTGGGGGCTCGAACAGCGTCTTGACGACATTTCGGCTGGGCGGATCGACGGCCTTCTGCACGATGGACGGGCGCGGACGATCGAGGAGGCCATTTTGTGGCATGGGGGTGAGGGTGACGCCGCGCGCGAAGGCTACAAGCGCCTGAGCGACGCGGAGCGTTCTGCTCTGCTGGCGTATCTGCGCAGCCTTTAGAACCGGTCCGCTTCAGACTGAAAGGCCACCGCATTTGAGCGCTCGGAGTGGCGCGGTGACAGTTGCGAGCCCATCGAAAGGCGCGGGCAGACGAGGACGCGGCTCAACGCTTCGGTGAGTTCTTCGAGGGTGTCGGTGGGCACGAACAAGCCGCCGGTTTCTTCCGCCAGACAGGCGGCGCGGAAACGCGGTGCGGTGCCGACGCGGAACGAGATGACGTGCACCTTGGTGGCGACTCCGGCGGCCGCAAGACGGCGGCCGGCGCCGCATGGATCGCCGCCGCAGTTCTCGTCTCCGTCGGTGACGACCACGACGGTTGCGGGCCGCTCGGTATGGGCGAGGATTTCGGCGGCGCCTTCGACGGCGGCTGTCAGTGGTGTCTCTCCGGCTGTCGTCGTGCTTTCAATCTCCGACAGGATGCGCGGGCCGGCATTGGGCGCGGGCGGCACCTTCAAGGCGAAATTGGCGCAGCGGGCGCTGCCGCCGGGCCCATAAACCAGAAGACCCAGTCGGCGAACTTCGGCTGCGGGCGGCACGACCATGCGTGCGGCCTGGCGCGCCAGCGACATGCGCGTTTCGCCGCTATATGCAAGGCGCTGCATTGAGCCGGATGCATCGAACACGAGGATGGCATCATCGGTACAGTCGGGCGGTTGTTCGTAGGGCTGCGCTTGGGCGAACGCGCCCAATACCGACACGGTCGCGACAGTGATCGCGAAGGCTGCGACAGGCGTAGACCAAATGCGCGCGCGCCTGGAGTTGACTTGGGGTTGCATTCACTGCCGCCTGCGTTGTGGCTGCCGAGGGGCGATTGCTCCGATTTGACGTGAGCGGCCATGGAACGTCAACATCATGGTGTGACATCGGGGCAGGCTGCAGGGCGGCGGGTGCATTTGAAGAATCTGGTTGGGACAGAAAGGCATCAACAATGAGCACATTGCCCGACAACGATCCGGTACCCGGCGATCCTCAGTCTTGCGAGACCATCGAGCAGGTGATCGTGCCGAGGGCGCGTGATCTGGGCGGTTTCGAGGTGCGGCGCGCGCTGCCCGCACAGGGACGGCAGATGGTCGGGCCGTTCATCTTCTTCGATCAGATGGGGCCCGCGGAATTCCTGCTCGGCAACGGTATCGACGTGCGGCCGCATCCACATATCGGCCTGGCGACAGTGACGTTCCTGTTCGATGGCGAGATCATGCATCGCGACAGCTTGGGCACGGCGCAGCCGATCCGGGCCGGTGCGCTCAACCTGATGAGTGCGGGCCGCGGGATCGTGGACTCGGAGCGCACACCCGAAGCCGAACGCGAGAAGCCCTCGCGGCTGTTCGGCATCCAGGCCTGGGCGGCGCTGCCGCAATCGCACGAAGAGGGAGCGCCGACGTTCGTGCATCATGGCCGCGACGAGCTGCCCCGGATCGTGGGCGAAGGCAAGCGCGTGAGCCTGATCCTGGGCTCGCTTTACGGGCAGACGTCACCGGCCCATTTCCCGCATCCGAGCTTCTATGCCGAGGCGGTGCTGGCGCCGGGCGCGGTGCTGCCCCTCGATGATGACTACGAGGAGCGTGCAATCTTTGTCGTTTCCGGAGAGATCGATATTGCCGGCGACACGTTCGGGGCTGGCCGGCTGCTCGTGTTCAAGCCGGGCGATCGTATCTCGGTCATGGCGCTGTCCAACGCCCGGCTGATGCTGCTTGGCGGCGAGCCGATGGATGGGCCGCGCCACATCTGGTGGAACTTCGTGTCATCGTCGCAGGAGCGCATCCGCGCGGCCAAGGAGGACTGGAAGCAGAAGCGATTCGTGCTGGTGCCGGGCGACGAGAAAGAATTCATCCCGCTTCCGGAGCGATGAGCGCTGCGGGGCTGCAAACAAGGGCGGCCGGACAATTTCCGGCCGCCGCCTGCGTTCCATGTTGGACGGGTGCGTGCGATCGTGAGATCGGCTGTGTCAGGTACGGCGGTGATGATAGGGGACGGTCGGCAGGCCACGCAGGATCCATCCCGGTCCGGCACCAAAGCCGCCAGTCATGCCTTCCACGACGTTCACCGCATTGGAGAACCCGTGCGCCTGCAGGAAGCGCTGCACGTGAGCGGAGCGGGTGCCGGACGCGCAGATGAACGCAACCGGTTTGGCCTTGTCACCGTTCAGCAGATCAAGGAGGTGTTCGACGAACTCCGGCCCGGCGGCGGTCATGGTCACGGCACCTTCGGCGACACCGGTGCGCATCCATTCGCCTTCGGTGCGGATGTCGACCAGAACCAGGCCTCCATCCTTCATGAACTGGTGGGCTTCTTGCGGGTGCACGCGGTCCGGGATCTTGGCTGCGGTCATATCCATAGGCTCTGGCTCTCGTGATGCTGCTTTGTCATCTCATGTCTGTGCGCGGTCCAGGGCTCGTTTGGTCGGAAACCTGCCCCAGGCAGGCCACGACCGGCCCTGGTGTTTTGCGCACAATCGCTGACATAGGTCAGCAAATATCAGCATCAAACGATATAATCGTAAACTCCGCGCTTTTGTAGCGGTTGCCCAGCTTTTTTTGGTAAGTCGGGCACCCGTGGGTCACATTCAGAAAGGTGATGACCGGCGTGTGCCGGTCGGCAGATGGACTCAGCCGACGCTGGCCTTCGCTGGGCCCGTTTCCACCGGCAAGCCGTTGTCCTGGCCCCATTCGGCCCAGCTGCCGTCGTAAACTGCGGAATTGGTCTGGCCCAGCAGTGCTAAGCCCAGTGAGAGAATGGACGCGGTAATGCCCGATCCGCACGTTGTGACGACGTGCTTTTGGGGGTCGACCCCCGCATCGGCGAAAATCCTGGCGATGTCGTCCTTCGACTTGAACGTGCCGTCGGGATTGATCAGCAACTCGTAATGGACGGAACGCGAACCCGGGATGTGCCCGCCGCGCAAGCCTTCGCGCGGTTCGGGTTCGGTGCCGGCAAACCGACCGGGTGAGCGGGCATCGACAATCTGTTCGGTGGGATTGCGCAGCAAGGCGCGCATGTCATCGATATCGCGGATGAGGTCGGCATTCAGTCGCGGTGTGTAGTGGCGCTCGGAGCGACGCGGGGCGGGGCCATCGTCGGTGGGCCGTCCCTCGATGTTCCACTTCTTGAGACCGCCGTTGAGGACTGCGACGTCTTCATGCCCCATGACGCGGAAGGTCCACCAGGCGCGGGCGGCCGAATACAGGCCATCGACGTCATAGACTACGATGCGCATCCCGTCGCCGACGCCCATCTTCTTCATTCTGCTGGCAAATTTGACCGTCGAAGGCAGCATGTGCGGAAGCGGCGACTTCTCGTCGACGAGATCGTCGATATCGAAGAACAGCGCGCCGGGGATGTGTGCGGCCTGATATTCGGCCTTGGGATCGCGGTTGGTCTCTTCCAGATGCCAGGACGCGTCGAAAATCACGAGATCGGGTGCATCCAGGTGCTGGGCAAGCCAATCGGTCTCGACGATCCAGTTCTTGGCGCTGAGGGGCACGTGCGGTCCTCCGGTTCTTGGTGTCTCGGCGGAGTTGGCCGCCGGCGGAAATACTTGGGCGTGGGTAGCCCGTGTGTGCGGGCGACGTCAACTCGACTGAGGGGGGGCAAACACCTCGGGCAGTTCGCTGGTCGTGCGTTGCAGCCAGTTCGGCACCGGCAGGCCCTTGGCGTCCAGAAACGCGGGGTTGAAGAGCTTGGACTGATAACGATAGCCGAGGTCGCAAAGGATGGTCACGATCGTGTGGCCGGGACCCAGATCGCGTGCGAGGCGCCTGGCGCCAGCCACGTTGACGCCGGAGGAGGCGCCCAGGCAGAAGCCTTCCTCGGCGAGCAGCTGAAACACGGTCTCGACCGCCTCCTTGTCCTCGATGCGGTAGGCGCGGTCGACGACGACATCCTCCAGATTGGCGGTGATGCGGCCCTGGCCAATGCCCTCGGTGATCGAAGAGCCTTCGGAGGCGAGTTGGCCGGTGGTGTAGTAGCTGTAGAGGGCTGCGCCTGGCGGATCGGCTATGCCGATGACGACATCCTTGCTCTTTGCCTTGAGGCCCATGGAGACGCCGCCCAGCGTGCCGCCGGAGCCCACCGCGCAGATAAAGCCGTCGATCTTCCCTTGCGTCTCAGCCCAGATTTCCTCGGCGGTGGTCTCAATGTGGGCCTGGCGGTTGGCGACGTTGTCGAACTGGTTGGCCCAGATGGCGCCGTTGGGCAGACGTGCCGCCAGCGTCTCGGCGAGGCGTGCGGAATATTTCACGTAGTTGTTTGGGTTCTTGTAGGGGACCGCCGGCACCTCGACGAGTTCAGCGCCGAGCAGGCGAAGCGTGTCCTTCTTCTCCTGCGATTGGGTCTCGGGAATAACGATGACGCTCTTGAAGCCCATGGCGTTGGCCAGAACGGTGAGGCCGATGCCGGTGTTGCCGGCGGTGCCCTCAACGATGGTGCCGCCGGGTTTGAGCTGCCCGCGCCGGACCGCGTCGTTGATGATGAACAGGGCGGCGCGGTCCTTGACCGACTGGCCGGGGTTCATGAACTCGGCCTTGCCGAGGATGGTACACCCGGTCTCCTCGCTGACACGGCGCAGCTTGATCAAGGGCGTGCGGCCGACCGCATCCGCGACGCTTTCATGGATTGGCACCAGTCTTCCCCTCATTCGACCTTGGGCGTTATCTCCTGAAAAACCGGGACAAACTAGCTGCGAGTGGAGCGGCCTGCAAGGCTGGCGGGTGGCGGACTTGCAGAACCGTTGTCGCACAGCGAAACAGCGCTTAACCCGCAATTAACCGCGTGCGGGCAATATCCCTCCGTAGACAACGAGGTCTGCAGGCCTCCACGCACGAGCGCCTGTTTCATGAGGGAAAGCCAATGAACGTACTTTACAAGGCTGGTATCGCCTCGGCAGCAGCCGCCGTGGTGGCCATCGCCGCTCTGCCCGCCAACGCCGCCGACCTGGGTCCCTACGGCCAGGGTTCCGTCAAGGACGGATACGTGCCGCTGCCGCGCGTGATGGCTTCTCCGGGTGCCGGTCCGTGCTACTTCCGCGGTGATGTAGGCTATTCCTGGTCGGGCACCTCGGGTTCCTGGCCGGTCTACAACGAGACCTTCGACGCCGCCGACGTCGACGCCAACGGCATCGCCGACGGCGACACGAACGGCGACGGCATCATCGATGCGGGCGAGGTCAGCTACGAATTCGCCGGTTCTGCGATTTCGGGTGCCGACCTGGAGAACACGTGGCTTGCCGAAGTCGGCATGGGTTGCGGCTCGGGCTCGCGCGGTCTGCGCGCAGAAGTCATGGTCGGTTTCCGCGGCAAGCGCGATTTCGACGGTGAACCTTCCATCTACCAGGGCAGCCTGATCGGTACGCCGACCGGCGTGGCGCCGCCGCCCGTCACCGAGGATCCGATCCACTCGTCGCTGAAGAC
Organism: uncultured Hyphomicrobiaceae bacterium; assembly: GCA_964506885.1. Taxonomy (GTDB): domain Bacteria; phylum Pseudomonadota; class Alphaproteobacteria; order Rhizobiales; family Hyphomicrobiaceae; genus JAEUMD01. Next base: position 9,167 of record CAZDNY010000093.1, read on the forward strand.
GACAACGCTGATGCTGAACGCCTATTACGATCTGGGCAAGTTCGGCCGCTTCGTGCCCTACGTCGGCGCCGGCATCGGT
>CAZDNY010000094.1:0-9205 GCA_964506885.1 uncultured Hyphomicrobiaceae bacterium
ATCAGCGCGATACCGCCGCTGCTGATCGGCGCGTTCGTCGGTTTCCTCGGCGCCATCATGGGCGTCGGCGGTGGATTCGTGATGGTCCCGGCGATGATCTACCTGCTGCGCGTGCCGACCAACGTGGTGGTGGGCACGTCGCTGTTCCAGATCGTCTTCGTGACGGCTGCAACGACAATCATGCACGCCACCCAGAACCATACAGTCGATATCGTCCTGGCCATGCTGCTGATGATCGGCGGCGTGATCGGGGCACAGTTCGGTGCGGTTGCCGGCGAGAAACTCAAAGGCGAGCAGTTGCGCGCGCTGCTGGCCGGCCTCGTGCTGCTGGTCTGTCTGAGAATTGCATGGGGGCTCGTTATCACCCCCGATGAGATCTATTCCATCAGTGGCGTACTGGGGGGAGGGCATTGATGATGTTGAAACGTGCCTCACGCCCCACCGCAATGGGTGCCATTCTCGGCCTCACCATCCTGGGCGTTGCCAGCATCCCGCTATTGTCCAACGCACAAGTGGCACCGCAGGCTCCCACGGCTCCAGCGCCTGCTGCAGAGGGTGCGGCCAGCGGCGGCGCCGCAGCTGAGAAGCGCAACCTTGCCGGGGACGGCCTGCCCAAGGAATCGGTCGAGGCGGACGTTTCGACCCGCTCCGTGGCCGTGACCTCGAGCTTCACCGGCACCGAGATCATCGTCTTCGGCAGCGTCGAGCACAGCCGCCAGCCGACCGCGGAAAGCGGAATCTACGACATCGCGATCGTGGTCGACGGTACGCCGGCCCCGGTGATCGCGCGGCGCAAGGCGAACGTCGCCGGGCTGTGGATCAACGCCGACTCGGTGCGATTCGAGAAGGTGCCCAGCTACTACGCCATCGCCTCGACGCGACCGATCGAAGAGATCGCCGAACCGCAAGTGCTCGACAAGTACGGTATCGGCTTCGACAGCGTGCATATGGTGGTGGCGCCGAAGCAGGCTCAATTGCCACCGAACGACGTGCAGCAGTTCCGCAAAGCCGTCGTACGCCTGAAGCAGAAGGAACAGCTCTACCAGAAGAAGGAAACCGGCGTTGCCTTCATTGGCCGCAGCCTGTTCCGCAGCACGATTTCGCTTCCCGCCAATGTGCCCGTCGGTCCTCTGGTGACACACACGTATCTGTTCAAGGACGGCAACCTGCTTTCCAAGCACACCAACCACGTGACGCTGCAGCGCGAAGGCCTGGAGCGCTTTCTGCACAGCTTCGCATTCGACTATCCGCTGCTGTACGGCATCTTTGCGGTGCTGACGGCGGTGGCGGCAGGCCTCATCGCATCGGCACTGTTCAAGCGCGGCAGCCACTGACGCTTCAGGGGTGTGAAGGTGGCCCTACCTCGGGGTACGTTGCTTGCCGATTGAGTGCAATGGCAGGCAGCACGCCGCTGCTTCCATGATTTTCAATCAGGACGAAGCAGACGCGCCGCGACCGGGTAAAGGCCTTCCTGGCCGAGCAGCCAGACCGCCATGCGCTCGCCCGAAAACATGCTTCCGAAGGCCTCATCCATGACATTCAGCCCGCCGGTGTAGCTGCCGAACGCGGGCATGACGAGACGCAGGCCGTTGCCGACGAAGCAGGGCTTGCGCAAGGTCAATCCGTTGAGCGTGACCTTGGCTGCGGGATGGAGATGACCGGCGATCTCGTGCGTCGTGCGTGCTGGCCCCGGCTCATGCCTAAGGGTCAGTCCCTCGACCGTGATCTCGCTCAAGACGTGGCCGCCCAAGTGGCGCGTCTCGACAGGATCATGATTTCCCGTGATCCAGATCCATTCGCAGTGATCCTGCATCAGGCGCAGCCGCTCCAGGTCGTCGGGGTGCATGCGGGAAGGGCCGTCGCGATCGTGGAAACTGTCGCCCAGCGCGATAACGGTTTCTGCCTGATAGCGGTCGATGGCGCGGGCCAGACGCTGCAGCGTGTCGCGGGTATCGTAGGGCGGCAGCATCTGTCCGCGCCCGGCAAAGGCCGACCCCTTTTCCAGATGAAGGTCTGCAACGATGAGGGCGCGTTCGGCTGGCCAGTAGAGCGCACCCGACATGTCGGCGCGGAACTGCTTGCCGCAGACGACGATCCGCTGCTCGACGAAATCCTCGATACCCAGTCGGTCCGGCTTGAGTTGCAGCATCACCCCTCATCCTTCCACGGCAACGCCCGTCCGCGTGCGTGTGCAGCTTTGCTTGCCGCAAAAGGCCCCAAGCTCACCTCGCAGCCTCGCGAATCAATGCCTCGGCTTCCATCCTCAATACATCCTCACGCGCACTCAAGGCGACCATCTCGCGGCCGATCTCCAGAAGAATCGGCACCGAGAGCGGAGAAACGCGGGGCAGAGCGACGTGGCGGATACGTCCCTGGATGCGTGCCAGGAACTCACCCAGGCGGGCAACGTCGAGCAGGCCCGTGGCGGCATCGGCCCAGGCGGCTTCGAGCAGAATATGGCTGGGATCGTGACGGCGCAGAACGTCGTAGACGAGATCGGTGGACATGGTGACTTGGCGTCCGGACTTCTCGCGGCCGGGATGGCGGCGTTCTATCAGGCCGGCGATGACGGCAGCGATGCGGAAGGTCCGCTTCATCATGCTCGATTCAGCGAGCCACGCGTCGAGGTCGTCACCCAGCATGTCGACGCTGAAGAGGCTGCCGAGGTCGAGCCGGCGCTCGGCGATCATGCTGCCGAGATCGCGTCCACACCACACCGACAAGCCGTAGTCGTTGGCAACGAAGCCATGTGGCAGCGCCCCGGCGCGCTCCAGGCGGCGCGTCAAGAGCATGCCGAGCGTCTGGTGCGCGAGGCGGCCTTCGAATGGATAGGCGACCAGATAGTGGCGCCGGTCGCGCGGGAAGGTCTCGATCAGCACCTCATCGACACCGGGCAGGACGGAGCGCTCGGCCTGGAGCGCCAGCCATTCAGCCACCGGAGCGGGCAGCGCGTGCCAGACCTTGCGATCTGCCAGCATGCGGCGGACGCGCAGCGCCAGATGCGTGGACAGCGGGAACTTGCCGCCGCCATAGCTCGGTATCATGGGATCTGTGGCCCTGCTGCGCGAGACAAAGGCTTCGGTCTCGCGCAGGCCTTCGAAACGGACCACCTCGCCGGCGAAGACGAACGTGTCGCCGGGCTTCAACTGCTCGATGAAATACTCATCGACCTCGCCCAACACCCGACCGCCAGCGAGGGCCGTGCTGCCCGAGCGGCTCATACGGGCTCGTCGGGCGCCGACGAGGCGGACGCGAATGACGGGGCTGTCGACGATCGTTCCGACATTGAGACGATACTGCTGCGCGATGCGCGGGTGAGCGATGCGGAGCTTGCCGCCCTCGGCGGGTTTCAGCTTGGCGAAGCGATCATATGCCTTGAGCGCGTATCCTCCGGTGGAGACGAAGTCGACGACGCGGTCGAATGTTTCGCGCGTCAATGCTGCGTATGGCGCGGCGGAGCGTACCTCGGCGAACAACGCATCGGGGTGAAACGGGGCGGCGCAGGCCATGCCCAGCACATGCTGTGCGAGCACGTCGAGGCCACCGGTGCGCGAAAGGACCGCATCCTGGGCGCCCTCGTCGGCGGCTTCCAGGGCCGCGCGGCATTCCAATACCTCGAAGCGATTGGAGGGTACGAGGATCGCGCGTGAGGGCTCGTCGAGGCGATGGTTGGCACGACCGATGCGCTGCGCGAAGCGGCTTGCTCCCTTGGGCGCGCCGACGTGGACAACGAGATCGACGTCACCCCAGTCTATGCCGAGATCGAGCGTGGAGGTAGCGACGACAGCGCGCAGCGTGCCGGCCGCCATGGCCGCCTCGACCTTGCGTCGGCGGCCGGCTTCCAGAGAGCCGTGATGCAAACCGATGGGCAGAGCATCCTCGTTGATGCGCCACAACTCCTGGAAGACGAGCTCGGCCTGCATGCGCGTATTGACGAAGATGATGGCGAGGCGATGCGCCTTCAGGGCATCGTAGATTTCATTCATCGCATAGCGCGCGACGTGGCCGGACCAAGGCAGCGGCTGGTGTGTCTCGAGGATCGTGACATGCGGCCGGGCACCGGCGCCGGCATCGATGACGCCGGAGAGCGCGATGCAATTGTCGGGATCGTTCTGGGGAACAAGAAACGCGCGCAGCTCGCTCGGCCGCGCGACCGTCGCGGACAGGCCGATCGTCATCACCGTGTCGCCGGCGATGCGCCTCAGGCGCGCCAGATCGAGCGCCAGCAGGTCGCCGCGCTTGGAGGCTGCGAGCGCATGCAGCTCATCCAGGATCACGGTGTCGAGGTCTGCGAACAGGTGATGGGCGTCGGGATGGCTCAGCAGCAATGCGACCTGCTCGGGTGTGGTCAGCAGGATATCCGGCGGCTTGACGCGCTGGCGCTGGCGTCGTGCAACCGAGGTGTCGCCGGTGCGCGTCTCTGTTCGGATCTTGAGGCCCATCTCGGCGATCGGTGTCATCAGATTGCGCGCGACGTCACTGGCCAGAGCCTTCAATGGCGAAATGTAAAGCACCTTGAGGCCAGCGCCGCGCGGCGCCTGCTGCCGATGCGACAACGCGATAAGACTCGGCAGAAAGCCGGCGAGTGTCTTGCCGGCGCCGGTCGGGGCAATGAGCAGCGTCGCGCGACGGGCTTGCGACGCGGCGATCAGCTGCAACTGGTGTGGCCGGGGGTGCCAGCCGCGGGCGCGAAACCAGGCGGCAAAAGGCTCCGGCAAAGCGGCCGGCGGCGCCTGCGTTGCGGCGGCCGGGGCTGCCGGCGCTTGCGCTTCGATATGCCGGCTCTTTCGCATGCGTTTGGTTGTCGCCGCCATGACGCTGTCTTGCTCATGCTCATGCCGGCCGGTCTGTGGGCCGGTGCAAGTGACTGCGGACGGTGCCGCACATCTCTCGCGGAGGGCCCGGCCCATGTGCGCCGCCTATATCTCGTCGGAAGCGGCTGCTTATGCTAGAGCGAAACGACCGGGATCTCAGCTTCCATCTCGGCAGCGTCCCGCGCCAGACGCCGCGGATGCAGCCGCGCCCAAAACTACGAGGATGACGACGACATGGATCCAAGGACGATTTTCGGGGGCAACCCGCTGGGTGTCATTATCCGCCTTGCGCTCTTGTCGCTGGTCGTCGGCGTCGTCTTGTCCGCGCTCGGAATCACCCCGCGCAATTTCCTGTACCACATCGAGGTCTTGCTGCGGCGGATCTATGACCTCGGCTTTGCCACGTTCGACTGGCTGCTACAGTATCTGATCCTCGGCGCCATCGTGGTCGTGCCGATCTGGCTGGTGGCGCGCCTGTTTGGTGCATTCGGGCGGCAGAATCGCGAGTAGACGCACTGCGCGGCAAGGCCCGTAGCCCAAAAGACATGCGGTGCAGAGCTCGTGCGATCTGCTCTCGCTGACGGCGGCCTGCGTTTCTCGCTTGCCCGTCGCCAGCCAGTGCCGGATCCGAAAAGCCAGCCGGCCCCAGGCCATGCCCCCAATAGATTACGCCGTGCATCGGGCGACACCCCTTGCCCGCCGCCTGCGGCCGCATGGCAGGGGGTGCTTCTTGCTGCGTTGCATACACCTTCGGCCGCGCTGGCGAACGCTCGGTGGGTTGCAGTCAACTGTCCGCACTCATCGTTAATGCGATTTTAACTAATTTCGGTTGTATTTTATTTTGATGCAACCTTCGGTTGTTCTTGCGTTGCATCCGGATCCATTTGTCTTTGCGTAAGGATGCCCACAGATGCACCCCATCAAGCCATGCGCGCACGCACATGCCCCAGGCCGGCGCGCCACCTCTTGCCCCTCGATCAAGCGTCAATCGAAGTTCGCTTCGCACGGACCCAGGTGCGCCCCTCACCTCGCGATGTCGGAACTCAGTCTCAGACTGGGTGCCAGTCTGGCCGTGCTGGCGGCGGTGACCTCGTTTCAGACCAGCGATGCCGAAGCCTCGTTCATCTGCGCGCGCTATGGCGGCATCGGCGTGGTCGACGCCGACGGCGCCGTCGCAACCGGCACACTTGCGCTGGCATGCGGGACGGGTGCGCAAGCCAACAACACCGGAGCGACGGCCGTTGGCGCGCAAGCGATGGCGGATGGCGCCAACTCCAGCGCCTTTGGCAACCTGGCACTCGCCGGCGGCGACAACGCTACGGCCGTCGGCACCTCGGCACGCGCCGAACTGGGCAACGCAACCGCGATCGGTGCTTCAGCCAGTGCTGAAGAAGCCAACAGCGTTGCCGTTGGTGCTGGATCACTGGGGAACGCAATCAACGCAACCGCTGTCGGCACGGCGGCGCAATCAGCCGGAACGAATGCTACCGCACTGGGATCGTCGGCCTTCGCGTTCGGCGTCAATTCCACCGCGCTCGGTTACACGGCCCAGGCCCTCGGGGACAACGCCACGGCGACAGGACGCGGCGCACGCGCGTCGGCCAACAACGCTACCGCGCTCGGCGGCACGGCACGGGCGACGGCGGAGGTCGCAACGGCAGTGGGCGCGTCTAGCTTTGCGAACGCCGAGGGTGCAACGGCGATCGGCGGAGCTGCAAGTGCGGAAGGCGTCAACGCTTCGTCATTTGGGACACAGGCCTCGGCGGCCGGCAGTGACGCTCTGGCTCTCGGCGCGTCAGCTTCGGCCGCCCACGCCAACTCCGCCGCAATCGGTGCAGGCGCACAGACGTCGCGCGACAACCAGCAGATCTTCGGCACATCGGCAAACACCTATACCTTCGCAGGATTGGGCAGCACGGACAGCCAGGCTGCACAGAGCGGTTCACTTATGGCGGTGACGTCGGACGCTGACGGCAATCTGGCCAGCCGCAATCCCAACGACCTGTTCGCGGGAAGCGGCGCTGCCAGCACGGCCGTCGGCTATAATGCCACCGCGACCGGAGACAGCGCGCTGGCGCTCGGTCACAACGCGAGCGCGGCGTTTGCCAATTCAACTGCGATCGGCGCGGGTTCGGCAACGACGCGCGACGACCAGATCGCGCTCGGCACGGCGACCAGCACCTATACGGCGTCCGGACTGACATCCGCGGACAGTCAGAGCCTCCAGAGCGGTCCTCTGCTGGCGGTCACGTCGGACGCTGACGGCAATCTCGCCAGCCGCAATCCTAACGACCTGTTCGCGGGAAGCGGCGCGGCCAGCACGGCCGTCGGCTACGGCGGAGCTGCTGCCGGAGACAGCGCGCTGGCGCTCGGTCACAACGCGAACGCGGCATTTGCCAATTCAACTGCGATCGGCGCTGGTTCGGCAACGACGCGCGACGACCAGATCGCGCTCGGCACGGCGACCAGCACCTACACCGCGTCGGGGCTTACGTCTGCAGCAAGCCAGAGCGCCCAGAGCGGTCCGCTTCAGGTTGTTACAACAGATGCCGCTGGCAATCTTGCCGGTGATGGCGGTGCGCTCTATAGCCGCGTCGACACACTCGAGCAGGATGTCGGCGACCTGCAGGGGCGAATGACGATCGTGGAAACCGATGTTGCGAACAACATGCAAGACATCGCCATCAACGCACAGAATATCGCGACGAATACCCAGGGCATCGCATCGAATGCCCAGGACATCGCGACAAACGCGCAGAACATCGCGACAAACACCCAGAATATCTCGATCAACCGGGCCGACATCGATGCGCTGCAAACGCAAGCGGGCAATCAGTCTGCTGCGATCACCAACATCGACAACCGGGTGACCCAGAACACCCAGAACATCGCCACGAACACGCAGAACATCACAAACGTGACGAACCGCGTGACGACGGTCGAGGGCCGTGTCGATACCAACACCCAGAACATCGCCAGCAACACGCAAAACATCACAAACGTGACGAACCGCGTGACGACGGTCGAGGGCCGCGTCGACACCAACACCCAGAACATCGCCAGCAACACGCAGAATATCGCCACCAACCGGCAGAGCATCACTTCTCTGCAAGGAAATGTCAGCACCAACACGACCCAGATCGCCAGCCTCGATGGCCGGGTGACGACGCTGGAAGATGCCTTCTCCAATTTCAGCAACACCGTTGGCGGCTTCAACAATCGGATTGCCCAGGTTGAGGAAAACTCTGAAAAAGCTCTGCAGGGCGTCGCGGTTGCGATGTCGATGGCCGACCCGGTGCTTGTCGGTGGCAACACGTTCGGGATGCGCTTCAACTACGGCCACTACGAAGGCCAGAGCGCGCTCGGCATCTCGGTGCTGGGCATCCTCGGGCACAATCTGCTCGGCGGCGGCGAGACGATTGCGGTTGGTGGCAGCGTCGGCCTGGGACTCAACCGGAATGATGTCGGCGGCCGCCTCGGCGTTCAGCTGAGCTGGTAAGGAGGGGTCCCATGACCATGCACATCACGTCGGAGGGCACCGTTTCGGCAAATGGCCGCGGGCACGGCATCACGCGCAACCATCGGCAAACAGGCCGCGCATCCTGGAAAGGCAAAGCGGCCTGGGTCAGCGCCCTAGCGGCGGTGACGCTCGCGACGGCGGGCGCCGGCATCGCCTACGACCTGCCGTCGCTTGCTCTTGCTGCAAGCGGTTCAGCCGAGCATAGATCCGGACAGGCCGAAAACGGCGGCGACCATGCGCGCGCGCTCGCCAACTCGACGCTGCTGGCGCTTCATCATGCGAACATGACCGATAATTACACGGTGCTGCACCAATTGTCGGCGCCGGCGTTCCAGGCGGTCAATTCGGCGCAGCGACTCTCGCTGATCTTCAAGGAAACCCGCCGCCGGCAGCTGGATCTGTCCGTTGCCGCGCACACCCCGCCCCAGTGGATCGCACCTCCAGCCGTGGCGGCCAACGGCCAGCTTCGCATGAAGGGCTTTTATCCAGCGGCCGGCGGCAGGCTTTACTTCGACCTCGTCTATGCACCTCACCAGGGCAAGTGGCGGCTGCTCGGCATATCCGTGTCGATGCAGGCCGGTTCCGCATAGAGCGGCTGCGCCAACGTGCCGACAGTTACCACCGCTGACCACGACGCCTGTAGCTGATCACGACCCATCCGCTGTCCCAGACTCTGTGCCAGCCCTGTGCTGGCACAAAGTCCTTTTCCTGATGCAGCCGGCCCTGGTTTGCGGGCGCGTCCTTCCGGAGTGCACGCGGCGGCGCTCTCGGCTTGCGTGTGTGACAGCATGAACATCAACGAATTAACGCGAGACCGTCGAGTCCGTTCGCGATCGCGGCGATCCGAAGGAATGCTGGTCGTGGGGTTCGG